>NZ_JADBQL010000013.1:223931-284098 GCF_014895905.1 Enterobacter cloacae complex sp. P15RS
CCCGGTAAGCGCAGCGCCACCGGGCTTAACGACATCAGGCTTTGCCCGCTTTCGCCAGCTCCTTCACCAGCGGCAGCATCACTTTCACGACATCCCGGCTGCGGTGCTCAATCCGCTGCGGCAGCGTTTTATCAATGTGCTGCTGATTATCCAGCCGCACGTCATGCCAGCTGGTCCCGTTCGGGAACGCCTTTGATTTGGCGCGCTGCTGATAGCCGTCCTTTTTGCCCAGCGTCCAGTTCGTCGCCTCTACGTACAGCACCGGGATGCCGGCCTTATCAAACACTTCACCGTCATTACAGCAGCCCGTGCCTTTTGGATAATCCGGATTACCGCCCGGGTTTGTCGCGGCATAGACGCCATGCGAACGGGCAAGCGCCAGCGCGCGGTCGCGGGTGAGTTTACGCACGCTGCTCGGCGTGCTCTGTCCGCTATTAAAATAGAGCTTATCTCCCACGATCAGATTATCGAGGTTAATCACTAACAGCGTATTTTTCTTCTCCGCAGGGCTCATACGTTTGAGGAGATTCTCAGCGCCGAGTTTTCCTTCTTCTTCGCCGCTGGTCGCCACAAAGCGAATGCTGTATTCCGTTGGAATATTCTTCAGGCGTTCGGCCAGCTCAAGCATGACGCCCAGCCCTGCCGCATTGTCATCCAGCCCCTGAAGCGTCAACCCGCCGAGGTTATTGTCAATATCGGCGTCGCTCATCGGGGCGTAGGTATCAAGATGCGCCATGATGATAATCTGCTCAGCCGCTTTCCCCTCGTGCGCCGCAATCACCGTGCTGCCGGTCACGTTATGCCAGTTTTGCGTTTTATTCCGTGAGGTAAAGATGTAGCGGCTGTGAAAAGCGCGAATGTTGCTTTCGTAGCCCATATCCGCAAACTGCTGACGAATATAGTCTGCCGAGAGCATCTCGGCTGGGGTGCCGGTCATGCGGCCCGGAAAGACAGTCGCAATATGCCGTGCCTGCATACTGGCTATTTCACCGTAAGATTGATTTTTTGCCTGAGCCGGAAGGATAAAGCAAACGCCGAGCGCCAGGGCAACGAATCGGTGGCGCATTGCGGAAAACATAGTGAGTCCTTAAAAACAGAGCAAAATTTTAACCCGCATAGTATGAAACTGTGATCGGGTAGACACAATTTGAATTGCTCTTAAATGCCCGAAATTTCGCGTGTTAAGCACTTTTTGATATTTGCTTTTCCACGGCGTTATTCCATTGAGTAACTACTCATTCCAATTCGTAATTTCATTCGATCTAAGCCGCCCCCTATAGTCCCCTTATTCCTTGTTGTTAGCGAGTTGTTGCCTGTGGACTATCTCCCCCTTTTTGCCACCCTGAAAGACCGACCGGTACTGGTTGTCGGAACGGGTGAAATTGCCGATCGCAAAATCGCGTTTTTGCAGCGCGCAGGGGCGCAGGTGCAGGTCGTAGAAGAGGCGGATTTTGAAGCGTCACAGATAGACAGCGTGGTGCTGGTCATTGCGGCAACCGAAGATCGGGCGCTCAATTGGCGCATCTCCGACGCTGCCCAGGCCCGTCACCGTCTGGTTAACGTGGTAGACGACCAGCCGCTGTGTTCATTTATCTTCCCGTCGATTGTTGATCGCTCGCCGCTGCTGGTGGCGATCTCCTCCGGCGGTACCGCACCGGTGCTGGCGCGCGTGCTGCGGGAAAAAATCGAAGCGCTGCTGCCAACCAGCCTCGGACGCATGGCGGAGAAAGCCAGCTACTGGCGCAGCCACCTGAAAACGCGTCTCACCAGCGTGGCGGAACGCCGCCGCTTCTGGGAGCGCGTTTTTCGCGGACGCTTTGCCAGCCTGATGCATGTCGGCAACGAGACGGCGGCGCAGCAAGTCCTCGAGGACGAGCTGGATAACCCCGGCAGTACGGGCGGGGAGATCATTCTGGTGGGCGCCGGGCCGGGCGATGCCGGGCTGCTGACGCTGCGTGGCCTCCAGGTGCTTCAGGATGCGGACGTAGTGTTCTACGACCATCTGGTCACCGACGGCATCCGCGAGCTGATCCGCCGGGACGCGGAGCAAATTTGCGTCGGCAAACGCGCCGGCGAGCACTCCGTGCCGCAGCACGACACTAACCAGATGCTGATTGCCGCCGCGAAAGCGGGCAAGACCGTGGTGCGCCTGAAAGGGGGTGACCCGTTTATCTTCGGACGTGGTGGCGAAGAATTGCAGGCGGCAGCCGAAGCGGGCGTTCCGTTTCAGGTGGTCCCCGGCATTACGGCGGCATCTGCCGTCACCGCCTATGCCGGTATTCCGCTGACCCATCGCGATTACGCCCAGAGCGTAACCTTCGTGACCGGGCACTATAAAGCCGACAGCACGCCGTTTGACTGGTCGCATCTGGCCCAGAGTCGACAAACGCTGGCGATTTATATGGGCACGATGAAGGCGGCAGACATCAGCGAACAGCTTATTCAGCACGGTCGCGATGCGATGACGCCGGTAGCCGTGATTTCCCGCGGAACACGCGTCGATCAGCACGTCGCTATCGGCACATTACAAGACCTTGCAACCCTGGCGAAAGATGCCCCGATGCCCGCCCTGATCGTGGTGGGAGAAGTGGTGCAGCTGCACAGCACGCTCGCCTGGTTCCAGCACACAACCGACACAGAAGGCTTCGGGTCTTCTGTTATCAATTTGGCTTAAGGAACGGTTATGGACCAAAAACGACTGACTCACCTGCGGCAGCTTGAAGCGGAAAGTATCCATATTATCCGCGAAGTGGCCGCAGAGTTTTCTAACCCGGTGATGATGTATTCCATCGGTAAAGATTCCAGCGTCATGCTGCACCTGGCGCGTAAAGCGTTTTATCCGGGCACGCTGCCGTTCCCGCTGCTGCACGTGGATACCGGCTGGAAATTCCGCGAGATGTACGAGTTCCGCGACCGTACCGCCAAAGCCTACGGCTGCGAGCTGCTGGTGCACAAAAACCCGGAAGGGGTGGCGATGGGCATTAACCCGTTCGTGCACGGCAGCGCCAAGCATACCGACATCATGAAAACCGAAGGGCTGAAGCAGGCGCTGAATAAATACGGTTTCGACGCGGCCTTCGGCGGCGCGCGCCGCGACGAGGAGAAATCCCGCGCCAAGGAGCGAATCTACTCCTTCCGCGACCGCTTCCACCGCTGGGACCCGAAAAACCAGCGCCCGGAGCTGTGGCACAACTACAACGGCCAGATCAACAAGGGCGAAAGCATTCGCGTCTTCCCGCTCTCCAACTGGACCGAGCTGGATATCTGGCAGTACATCTATCTGGAAAATATTGAAATCGTTCCGCTGTATCTGGCCGCCGAGCGCCCGGTGCTGGAGCGCGACGGCATGCTGATGATGATCGACGACGATCGTATTGATTTACAGCCGGGCGAAGTGATCAAGAAGCAGATGGTCCGTTTCCGTACTCTCGGCTGCTGGCCGTTGACCGGCGCGGTGGAATCCAACGCGCAGACGCTGCCGGAGATCATCGAGGAGATGCTGGTGTCGACCACCAGTGAGCGACAGGGCCGCGTGATTGACCGCGACCAGGCAGGCTCCATGGAGCTGAAGAAACGTCAGGGTTATTTCTAAGGAGCCGCCATGAACACGACTATTGCCCAACAAATTGCCGATGAAGGCGGCGTGGAAGCTTATCTGCACGCCCAACAGTACAAAAGCCTGCTGCGTTTCCTGACCTGCGGCAGCGTTGATGACGGGAAAAGTACCCTGATTGGCCGTCTGCTGCACGACACGCGCCAGATTTACGAAGATCAGCTCTCTTCTCTGCACAATGACAGTAAACGTCACGGTACCCAGGGCGAAAAACTCGATCTGGCACTGCTGGTGGACGGCTTGCAGGCGGAGCGTGAGCAGGGCATCACCATTGATGTGGCCTATCGCTACTTCTCCACCGAGAAGCGCAAGTTTATTATCGCCGACACCCCGGGGCATGAGCAGTACACCCGCAACATGGCAACCGGCGCCTCCACCTGCGACCTGGCGATCCTGCTGATCGACGCCCGCAAAGGCGTGCTGGATCAGACCCGTCGTCACAGCTTTATCTCTACGCTGCTGGGGATCAAACACCTGGTGGTGGCGGTCAATAAAATGGACCTGGTGGACTATAGCGAAGCGCGATTCGACGAGATCCGCCAGAGCTACCTGACCTTTGCTGAACAGCTGCCGGGCAACCTGGATATTCGCTTCGTGCCACTCTCGGCGCTGGAAGGGGATAACGTCGCCTCTCAGAGCGCGAAGATGCCGTGGTACAGCGGCCCAACGCTGCTGGAAGTGCTGGAAACCGTTGAAATTCAGCGCGTGGTTGAGACCCAGCCGATGCGCTTCCCGGTGCAGTACGTTAACCGCCCGAACCTCGATTTCCGCGGCTTCTCCGGCACTATCGCCTCTGGCTCCGTGAAGGTAGGACAGCGCGTGAAGGTGCTGCCGTCCGGCGTGGAATCGTCCATTGCCCGTATCGTTACCTTTGATGGCGATCTGGACGAAGCCGGGGCTGGTGAAGCGGTGACGCTGGTACTGAAAGACGAGATTGATATCAGCCGTGGCGATCTGCTGGTTGACGCGCAGGAAACGCTGGCGGCGGTGCAGGGCGCGTCCGTGGACGTGGTGTGGATGGCGGAACAGCCGCTGACCGCAGGCCAGAGCTACGATATGAAAATTGCCGGGAAGAAAACCCGTGCACGCGTGGACGGCATTCAGTTCCAGGTGGACATCAACAACCTGACCCAGCGCGACGTAAGCGAGCTGCCGCTGAACGGCATCGGCCTGGTGGACCTGACCTTCGACGAGCCGCTGGTGCTGGATCCGTATCAGCAGAATCCGGTGACGGGCGGGCTGATCTTTATCGACCGCCTGACGAACGTCACCGTCGGTGCCGGGATGGTGCGCGAGCCAAACGCGCAGGCTGCCGTGGCCTCTGAGTTCAGCGCGTTTGAACTGGAGCTGAACGCGCTGGTGCGTAAGCACTTCCCGCACTGGGGCGCACGCGATTTGCTGGGAGGCAAGTAATGGCTGCCCATGATGAGAACGTCGTCTGGCATCCTCATCCGGTCACCGTCGCCCAGCGCGAACAGCTCCACGGTCACCGTGGGGTTGTGCTGTGGTTTACCGGGCTGTCTGGCTCCGGTAAATCCACGGTGGCAGGCGCGCTGGAAGAGGCGCTGCATCAGCAGGGAGTAAGCACCTATCTGCTGGATGGCGACAACGTGCGTCACGGCCTGTGCAGTGATTTGGGGTTCAGCGATGACGACCGCAAAGAGAACATTCGTCGGGTAGGGGAAGTCGCCAGCCTGATGGCGGATGCCGGGCTGGTGGTGCTCACGGCGTTTATCTCGCCGCACCGCGCTGAACGTCAGATGGTGCGTGAGCGCGTGGGGCAGAATCGCTTCATTGAGGTGTTTGTGGATACGCCGCTTGAGATCTGCGAAGCGCGCGATCCAAAAGGATTGTACAAAAAAGCCCGCGCGGGAGAGCTGCGAAACTTCACCGGGATTGACGCGGTTTACGAAGCGCCTGAATCCCCTGAGATTCATCTGGAAGGCCAACAATTGGTAACAAATTTAGTAAGCCAATTATTAGACCTGCTCAGACGGGACGATATTATCAGCTCCTGAGACGGTATCGTTCGGGAGCTGTCTTCCCGAGCGATGAGTCACGGTCACAGGATTAGCTATGCGCAACAGTGAAAACTACATTATTACCACCGGGTCGGAACCGTTAACGACCGACGACGAGACGACCTGGTCCTTTCCTGGGGCGATTGTCGGCTTCGTGTCGTGGTTACTGGCGCTGGGTATCCCGTTTTTGATCTACGGTGGAAACACACTCTTCTTTTTCCTCTATACCTGGCCTTTCTTCCTCGCGCTGATGCCCGTTGCGGTGGTTGTCGGCGTTGCGCTGCACTCCCTTTTCAACGGCAAGCTCCTGTATAGTACCCTCATCACTATTGCCACCGTTGTGGTCATCTTTGGTCTGCTGTTTTTATGGCTGATGGGCTAACTTACGGCATAATTAAAACCCCGCAGTAGAGTCCAGCGGAAAGTTATGGGATGATGATGCCGTTTTTTCAGGGGGCAGGATGGGTAAACTAACGCTGCTGTTGCTGGCTTTGCTGGTCTGGCTGCAATATTCGCTGTGGTTCGGCAAAAACGGACTGCACGACTACAGCCGGGTGAGCGATGACGTCGCGGCACAGCAGGCGACAAACGCCAAACTTAAAGCGCGTAACGATCAACTTTTTGCTGAAATTGATGACCTCAATGGCGGCCAGGAGGCGATTGAGGAGCGCGCACGCAATGAACTCAGTATGACTAAGCCGGGCGAAACGTTTTATCGTCTGGTTCCGGATGCGTCTAAACGCAATCAGGGCTCCGCACAAAACAATCGATAATCAGGCCCAGGATTACGACATGGCAGCAACTTTTTCGGACGTCTGTGCCGTGGTGCCGGCCGCAGGTTTTGGCCGGCGCATGCAGACAGAGTGTCCCAAGCAGTACCTCTCAATTGGTGATAAAACGATCCTCGAGCACGCCGTGGCGGCGCTGCTGGCGCATCCTCGGGTGACGCGCGTTGTGATTGCCATCAGCCCCGGCGATGCGCGTTTTGCGCAGCTTCCGCTGGCAAATCATCCTCAGATTACCGTTGTTGACGGCGGCGCCGAGCGGGCCGACTCCGTTCTGGCGGGCATTCAGGCTGCCGGACACGCGCAGTGGGTGCTGGTGCACGATGCCGCGCGTCCCTGCCTGCATCACGACGATCTGTCGCGTCTGCTGGCCCTGAGTGAAACCAGTAAAGTGGGCGGTATTCTGGCCGCGCCGGTGCGTGACACCATGAAGCGTGGCGAACCGGGTAAACCGGCGATTGCGCACACCGTTGAGCGCGTTGATTTATGGCACGCGCTGACGCCACAATTTTTCCCCCGCGAATTACTCCACGACTGCTTAACGCGTGCGCTTAAAGAAGGTGCGACCATTACGGACGAAGCCTCGGCGCTGGAGTATTGCGGTTTTCACCCCACGCTTGTTGAAGGGCGCGCTGATAATATAAAAGTGACGCGCCCGGAAGACTTACAGCTCGCGGAATTTTATCTTACCCGTACGACCTCTCAGGAGAAGGCATAATGCGTATTGGACACGGTTTTGATGTACACGCCTTTGGCGGCGTTGGCCCAATTATCATTGGCGGCGTGCGTATTCCTTACGAAAAAGGCCTGCTGGCGCACTCTGACGGCGACGTGGCGCTGCACGCGCTGACCGACGCGCTGCTGGGTGCCGCCGCGCTGGGCGACATCGGCAAACTGTTCCCGGACACCGATCCTGCTTTTAAGGGCGCGGACAGCCGCGAGCTGCTGCGCGAAGCGTGGCGCCGCATTCAGGCCAGAGGCTACTCCCTCGGCAACGTTGACGTGACGATCATTGCTCAGGCGCCGAAGATGCTGCCGCATATCCCGCAGATGCGCGTGTTTATTGCTGAAGATCTGGGCTGCCATATGGACGACGTAAACGTCAAAGCCACCACCACGGAGAAGCTGGGCTTTACCGGCCGTGGCGAAGGCATTGCCTGTGAGGCCGTGGCGCTGCTGGTGAAGGCGGCCAAATGACGGATTTCGATAATCTGACGTATCTGCACGGTAAACCGCAGGGCAATGGGCTGCTGAAGGCCAACCCTGAAGATTTCGTGGTGGTGGAAGATCTCGGCTTTGAGCCGGACGGCGAAGGCGAGCACATTCTGGTGCGCATCCTGAAAAACGGCTGCAACACCCGCTTCGTGGCGGACGCGCTGGCAAAATTCCTCAACATTCACGCCCGCGAGGTGAGCTTCGCCGGGCAGAAAGACAAGCACGCCGTGACCGAGCAGTGGCTTTGCGCCCGCGTGCCCGGCAATGCGATGCCTGATTTAAGCAAATTTGAGCTTGAAGGCTGTAAGGTGCTGGAGTACGCCCGTCACAAGCGCAAGCTGCGTCTGGGCGCACTGAAAGGCAATGCCTTTACCCTGGTACTGCGCGAAGTGACCGACCGCGAAGACGTTGAAAAACGCCTGAAGGCCATTAACGAACGCGGCGTGCCGAACTATTTCGGCGCGCAGCGCTTTGGGATCGGCGGCAGCAACCTGCTGGGCGCGCTGCGCTGGGCGCAAAGCGATGCACCGGTGCGCGATCGTAATAAACGCAGTTTTTGGTTGTCGGCAGCCCGCAGCGCGTTGTTTAATCAGATTGTGAGCCAACGGCTGAAAAAACCGGACGCGAATCAAGTTGTTGTCGGCGATGCGCTACAATTAGCGGGACGCGGAAGCTGGTTTGTGGCAACGGCCGAAGAGATGGCCGATGTCCAGTCGCGCGTGGACGCTAAAGCGCTGATGATCACCGCCGCCTTGCCGGGCTCAGGCGACTGGGGAACCCAGGGCGAGGCGCGGGTTTTTGAGGAGTCAGCGGTGGCGGATGCGCCGGAATTACAATCATTGCTGGTGCGGGAAAAGGTCGAGGCGGCACGCCGTGCGATGCTCCTCTACCCGCAACAGCTGAGCTGGAACTGGTGGGATGACGTAACCGTCGAGTTACGCTTCTGGCTGCCGGCAGGTAACTTTGCCACCAGTGTTGTCAGGGAACTTATCAACACGTCGGGTGATTATGCGAATATTGCTGAGTAACGATGACGGGATCCATGCGCCAGGTATTCAGACGCTGGCGAAACACCTCCGTGAATTTGCCGATGTGCAGGTCGTGGCTCCCGATCGTAACCGCAGCGGCGCGTCTAACTCATTGACGCTGGAGTCTTCACTACGCACCTTTACCTTTGAGAATGGCGATATTGCCGTTCAGATGGGGACGCCGACCGACTGCGTGTTTCTGGGCGTGAACGCGCTGATGCGCCCACGACCGGACGTTGTGGTCTCCGGCATCAATGCCGGGCCGAATCTTGGCGATGATGTGATTTACTCCGGCACCGTGGCCGCGGCGATGGAAGGGCGTCACCTGGGGTTCCCGGCGCTGGCGGTCTCGTTAAACGGTCACACCCACTACGACACTGCCGCCGCGGTGACCTGCTCCCTTCTCCGTGCGCTTGGCCGCGAGCCGCTGCGTACCGGACGTATCCTCAATATTAACGTGCCGGATCTCCCGCTGGACGAGATTAAAGGGATCCGCGTGACGCGCTGCGGTAGTCGCCATCCTGCCGATCAGGTTATTCCCCAGCAGGATCCGCGCGGCAATACCCTGTACTGGATCGGCCCGCCGGGAGATAAATGCGATGCCGGGCCAGACACCGACTTCGCTGCGGTGGATGAGGGATACGTTTCCGTTACGCCGTTGCACGTGGATTTAACCGCTTATAGCGCGCATGATGTGGTGTCGGACTGGTTAGATCGGGTCGGAGTGAACGCGCAATGGTAAGTAAACGTGTACAAACTCTTCTGGAACAATTACGCGCTCAGGGGATCGCCAGCGAGCAGGTGCTGGATGCGCTCGCTCAGGTTCCCCGTGAGAAGTTTGTAGATGAGGCGTTTGAACACAAAGCGTGGGAAAACGTGGCGCTGCCCATTGGGCAAGGCCAGACGATTTCGCAGCCCTACATGGTGGCGCGGATGACGGAGCTTCTGGAGTTAACGCCAGAATCCCGGGTGCTGGAAATTGGCACCGGTTCAGGGTATCAAACCGCGATCCTGGCCCACCTTGTGCACCATGTCTGTTCGGTGGAACGGATTAAAGGGTTACAGTGGCAGGCGCGCCGTCGCCTGAAACAGCTTGATTTACATAATGTATCGACACGCCACGGTGATGGATGGCAGGGTTGGCAGGCTCGCGCCCCGTTTGACGCCATCATTGTCACGGCAGCGCCACCTGAGATTCCCGCTGCACTTCTCTCGCAGCTGGACGAGGGCGGCATTCTTGTTTTGCCCGTCGGAGATGAGCAGCAGCTTTTGAAGCGCGTTCGTCGACGCGGCGGCGAGTATATTATCGATACCGTGGAAGCCGTGCGCTTTGTGCCCCTGGTTAAGGGTGAGCTGGCCTGAGACTCGGATTTTTCCAGGGTTATTAAGGCAAATTCAGCGTATGGTGTGGCGCGATAGGTTCGTGCCATCACGGTTATTTTTAAGTCACTGGTAGTTAACACATTCCTGGGGGATAAATGAGCGCGGGAAGCCCAAAATTCACCATCAGCCGTGTTGCGGCATTATCACTGGTTTCGCTCTGGCTGGCAGGCTGTTCAAATTCGAATAACGCGCCTGCGCCCGTCAGTTCCGTGAATGGAACCAGCGGCTCGGGTAACACGTCCAGCGGAATGTTGATCACGCCTCCGCCTAAAATGGGCACCTCAACGGCGCAGCAAACTCCGCAGATCCAGCCGGTTCAGCGTCCAGTTACGCAGCCTACGCAGATTCAGCCAGTCGATCAGCCTGTTCAGACCGAAAATGGCCGCATAGTGTATAACCGCAAGTATGGGAACATTCCGAAAGGTAGCTATACCGGCGGCAGCACCTATACCGTGAAGCGCGGCGACACGCTGTTCTATATTGCCTGGATCACCGGGAACGATTTCCGCGATCTGGCACAGCGAAACAACGTCCAGGCCCCGTATGCTCTGGAAGTTGGGCAAACGCTTCAGGTTGGCAACGCGACGGGGACACCGCTTACGCCAGGCAACACCGTTTCGGCTGCCGACGTCACCGCGCAAAATAACAGCGTTACCCCTGCACAAAAAACCACCACGACGGTTGCTTCCCAACCTGTAATTACGTATTCTGAGGATTCAGGTGATCAGAGTGCTAACAAAATGTTGCCGAATAATAAAGGTACTGCGACTGTTGTCACAGCACCGACTACGGCACCTGTGGTTAGCTCTACTGTACCGACTGCAAGCAGTCAGAATGCCAGCTCGTCAATCAATACCTGGCGCTGGCCAACTGACGGCAAGATTATCGAGAACTTTGCAACCTCTGAGGGGGGGAACAAAGGGATCGATATCGCAGGCAGTAAAGGACAGGCAATCATCGCGACCGCAGACGGACGCGTTGTCTATGCCGGTAACGCACTGCGCGGTTACGGTAATCTTATTATCATCAAACATAATGATGATTACCTGAGTGCCTACGCCCATAACGACACGATGCTGGTCCGGGAACAACAAGAAGTTAAGGCGGGGCAAAAAATCGCTACCATGGGTAGCACCGGAACCAGTTCTACACGCTTGCATTTTGAAATTCGTTACAAGGGGAAATCCGTAAACCCGCTGCAATATTTACCGCAGCGATAAATTGACGGGGCATGCCAGCCAGGGTGTCTCGTCCAGGGATCACGGGTAGGAGCCACCTTTATGAGTCAGAATACGCTGAAAGTTCATGATTTAAATGAAGACGCGGAATTTGATGAGAACGGATCAGAGGCTTTTGACGAAAAAGCCTTAGTAGAAGAGGAACCCAGTGATAACGATTTGGCTGAAGAAGAGCTGTTATCGCAGGGTGCCACACAGCGTGTGCTGGACGCGACTCAGCTTTACCTTGGGGAGATTGGTTACTCCCCACTGCTAACGGCCGAAGAAGAAGTCTATTTCGCACGTCGTGCTTTGCGTGGTGATGTTGCCTCGCGTCGTCGCATGATCGAAAGTAACCTGCGACTGGTCGTGAAAATTGCCCGCCGTTACGGCAATCGTGGTCTGGCTCTGCTGGATCTGATTGAAGAGGGCAACTTAGGTCTCATCCGCGCAGTTGAGAAGTTTGACCCGGAACGCGGGTTCCGTTTCTCAACCTACGCGACCTGGTGGATTCGTCAGACCATCGAACGGGCTATTATGAACCAGACCCGTACGATTCGACTGCCGATTCACATCGTCAAAGAGTTGAATGTTTATCTGCGTACCGCGCGCGAGTTGTCCCATAAGCTGGACCACGAGCCAAGTGCGGAAGAGATTGCAGAGCAACTCGACAAACCGGTTGATGACGTAAGCCGTATGCTGCGTCTCAACGAGCG
This sequence comes from Enterobacter cloacae complex sp. P15RS, assembly GCF_014895905.1. Classification (NCBI taxonomy): domain Bacteria; kingdom Pseudomonadati; phylum Pseudomonadota; class Gammaproteobacteria; order Enterobacterales; family Enterobacteriaceae; genus Enterobacter; species Enterobacter cloacae complex sp. P15RS. Next base: position 235,910 of record NZ_JADBQL010000013.1, read on the forward strand.
CATTACCTCGGTTGACACCCCGCTGGGTGGCGACTCCGAAAAAGCGCTGCTGGACATCCTGGCCGATGAAAAAGACAACGGCCCGGAAGACACCACGCAGGACGATGACATGAAACAGAGCATCGTTAAATGGTTGTTCGAACTGAACGCCAAACAGCGTGAAGTGCTGGCACGTCGTTTCGGTTTACTGGGGTATGAAGCTGCGACACTGGAAGACGTCGGCCGTGAGATTGGCCTGACCCGTGAACGTGTTCGTCAGATTCAGGTTGAAGGTCTGCGCCGCTTGCGCGAAATCCTGCAAGGGCAAGGTCTGAATATCGAAGCGCTGTTCCGCGAGTAAGCAACCATTCGTCAGAAAAAGGCCCGTCGTGAGACGGGCCTTTTTTATGCCTTACGATTGCGTCGTTTCGTGCAGCAAACGCCAGCTGATGGTATCGCCTTCCTGATTGAGCACCGCGGTTGACCAGCGCACGTTAACGGGCTGGCCTGGTCGGGTTTGCGTCTCCCGGTAATGAAGCACCGCGCCGTTGTCCCACGTCTGTAGCGTCCTTAACGCATCAATGCCGATCCTGAGCCCAGGCCGGGCTCCACGCTGCGCGTTTAAAAATTGAGCAAGGGCGTGATGGTCTAAAGGTGTGCCACCTGGCGTGACCATCAGAAAGTCCGGGTGGAAACGGGCGAGCAGGGCATCGGGATCGCCTTTGCCTTCACCTAACCAGTTTTCAAGTGCGACGTGGATGTCGAAGATCTCTTGTTCGAAATGCGTCATGGTTGCTCCTGTTGCAGATGCGCAAGAAGCTGCGCGTTGTTAAGACGACAGACGTACAGTATGGGCAGCAGGGTGATGGCTGCGGCAAAAATAAACATCCCGTGCCAGGCGGCCAGCGGCGCGATATTCGCCTGCATGGTGCTCAGCACCTGGGCCAGCAGCAGGGCGCCCATAAAAAAGCTCAGCTGACGATTCAGATTCCACAGCGCGCTGGCATCTGGCATATCTTCCCGCCGCACCGTCAAAAACGCGCTGCTCTGAGCCGTGCTGCTACACAGGCTTCCCCCGGCTCCCATCAGCGCAAACGCAACGGCAGGTAACAGCATTGCCGAGGTGACGTTAATTAAAAGCAGAATGCCCGCCGCCTGCAAAAGGCAACCGATGACCACCAGCGGCCGGGGGCCGATACGGTTGAAATAGCGTCCTGTCGCGGTGATAGCCAAAAATGAGGCCACAGACCACGGCAGCATAAGCATCCCCGTTGCGGCGGGTGTCATATTGGCCTCGTTCTGGAGGTAATACATGCCCGTTACGTTTACGCCAATAAAGATGCCGGGTACGCACACATAGATGAGCATGGATAAGCGCAAAAGCGGATCCGCCAGCAAAGACAGATTTACTCTCCTGGTGGTTTTTATCGGTGACACTTCTGTTTTAAGCCACGCGCAGGCCAAAACAAAGGTAACGATGGCGACGGGCAGGGTGGCAAAAAATATCCAGCGCCAGCTTAACGTCTGAACCAGCATGCCGCCCACAGCCGGTGAGCAGGCGGGGGCAAGCAGTGCGACCAGCATCACCGCCGAGGAGAGTCTGGCCCGCTCGTGAGGCTTAAACTGTTGCCAGGTCAGCGCCTGGCCAACCGGGATCAGCAAACCGCCTCCGGCCCCCTGCGCTACTCGCCATGCAATCAGACTTTCCAGCGAAGAGGAGAGGCCCGCCGCAACGGAAGCCGCGCTAAAGAGGGCCAGCGAGAGCAGGATAACGCGCTTCGGCCCGACGCGGCGCGTCAGGATGCTGCTGAAAGGGATGACTAACGTCAGCCCGGCAATGTATCCGTTACTGACCCAGGCAAGCGCAGATGGCGTGGTATTAAACGCGTGAGCCATCGCCGGAAAGGCGACGCTGGCAATAAACATGTTTATCAAATCAAGGAAAAAGCCGAGCAGAAAGACGACGGCGATTTTGCTGCGATACGTCATGGAAGTTCCTCCGGTGAGGTGGCGTATCGTATCGGCCCCGGCGTTACGGATAAACGCGACAAAGCACGATATACTGTCAACATTATTTTGACAGTAAGCCAGGAAAGCGATGCTTAATCTACAGCGAACGGCGATGTTTATCGCCGTAGCGGACACCGGCAGTTTCACCGCCGCGGCGGAGTCGATGGGGCTGACAAAAGCGGTGGTCAGTTTCCATATTCGTCAGCTTGAAGAGGAGCTGGGTGTAACTCTGCTGCTGCGATCCACCCGTCGCCTGACGCTGACCGAGGCAGGAAGGCTTTTTCATCAGAGAAGCGTGATGCTGTTAAGGGATGCCGAGCGATTGCAGGATGACGTTCGCGCCAACCATGCCGGGCTGACGGGAGAACTGCGGATCACTACCACGCCCGAGTATGGCTCGCACGTTGTGGTGCCTTTGCTGGCTGAATTTAGCCAGCAGCATCCGGACCTTCGCGTGCGGCATGTCTCGTCCTCGGTGCATGCCGATCTTATCGCGGAGCGCTTCGATGTCGCTATTCGGCTGGGTACGCTTGCTGATTCGCGGTATCACGCCGCATTGATTACCACCTTCACCATCCTGCCCGTGGCAACGCCAGGCTGGCTGGCAAACCATCCGGTTGAATCGCTGGAGCAGCTGGCAGATGCTGACTGGATTATTCACGAGCGTTTAACTTCGCCGCTGCGCTGGCAGGTGAAAGGCGTTGATAGACATCCGGTGTCCTTTGAGATCAAAAAAGCACCGCGCCTGTATGCAGACAGTGCCCAGGCGCTGATGGCTTTTGCCCTCGCCGGATGTGGGGTGGCACTGTTGCCGGCGTGGCTGGTGCGAAACGCACTGGAGGCGGGGGATCTGGTCTCGCTGTTACCGGCGTATACGTTTGCTCAGCAGGGCATTTATGCCGTCTATCCCGATGCCCAGCATGTGCCGGCAAAAGTGCGCACGTTTATTGATTTCATGCGCGTCAGGGCTGGTTAATCGTGCATCATCTTTATGATGAGCGCTACAAATTGCTCTCGTTCCGCGTCGTTAAGGCGCCCCAAAAACGCCTCATCCACCTTATTTCCAATCGGTTTACTGCTTCCCAGCAGGGCCTCACCTTCAGCCGTCAGGAAGACAAAGCGACGGCGCTTGTCCGCAGGATCGTGCTCGCGCCTGACCAGACCGCGTGATTCCATACGGCTCAGCATTTCCGCCAGCGTCGCTTTGGTGCTCACCGCGACGTCAGTCAGTGCAACCTGCTCAATGCCAGGATTTTCAGCTATCGACCGCATCACCGCATATTGTGGCTTGGTCAGCTCGGGTAAAGCATGCTGCCACTGGGCGGTATGCTGTTGAAAAAGCTGGCGTAGCAGGTGAAAAGCTTCTTGTCTTAACTCCATGAACACTCCGACGGAAAAATACTCCTTCTATGATAGCCGCTCTCGGCCTGAATTTTAACGCGAGAGTTTTTAGCGATAAGTGTGGTCGTGTACGAACGATCTTGTCAGGCGCAGGATCCAGGAGTAGTTTACTTAATATGTTCGTATACGAACGAATTTATTGAGGTGCTGAATGAGACTGATTGTAGGAATGACGGGCGCGACGGGTGCGCCATTAGGCGTGGCGTTGTTGCAGGCGCTGCGGGAAATGCCGGAAGTGGAAACGCATCTGGTGATGTCGAAGTGGGCAAAAACCACGATTGAGCTGGAAACCCCCTTCACCGCGCATGACGTTGCCGCACTGGCGGATGTCGTTCATAGCCCTGCCGATCAGGCTGCCACCATCTCCTCCGGCTCGTTTCGCACCGACGGCATGATCGTCATCCCGTGCAGCATGAAAACGCTGGCGGGTATCCGCGCGGGCTACGCCGAAGGGCTGGTGGGGCGTGCGGCAGACGTGGTGCTGAAAGAGGGGCGCAAGCTGGTGCTCGTTCCTCGTGAAACGCCGCTCAGCACCATTCATCTTGAGAACATGCTTGCCCTTTCACGCATGGGCGTGGCGATGGTGCCGCCTATGCCTGCGTACTACAACCACCCGCAAACCGCCGATGACATCACCCAGCATATCGTGACCCGGGTGCTCGACCAGTTTGGTCTGGAGCATAAAAAAGCCCGACGCTGGAAGGGTTTGCAGGCAGCGAAACATTTTTCACAGGAGAATAACGATGGCATTTGATGATTTGAGAAGCTTCTTGCAGGCGCTCGATGAGCAAGGGCAGCTGCTGAAAATTGACGAAGAGGTTAACGCGGAGCCGGATCTGGCGGCGGCCGCCAACGCTACCGGGCGCATTGGCGATGGCGCGCCTGCGCTGTGGTTCGATAATATCCGCGGCTTCACCGATGCCCGCGTGGTGATGAACACCATCGGCTCGTGGCAAAACCACGCCATTTCGATGGGGCTGCCGGCGAATACCCCGGTGAAAAAACAGATCGACGAGTTTATTCGTCGCTGGGACACATTCCCCGTCGCGCCAGAGCGTCGTGCAAACCCGGCCTGGGAGGAGAATACGGTTGACGGAGAAGACATCAACCTGTTCGACATTCTGCCGCTGTTCCGCCTGAACGACGGCGATGGGGGTTTTTATCTTGATAAGGCGTGCGTTGTCTCGCGCGATCCGCTCGACCCCGATCACTTCGGCAAGCAGAACGTCGGTATTTATCGGATGGAAGTGAAGGGCAAGCGTAAGCTCGGCCTGCAACCGGTACCGATGCATGATATCGCGCTGCATCTGCATAAGGCCGAAGAGCGCGGCGAAGATCTGCCCATTGCGATTACGTTGGGTAACGATCCGATCATCACCCTGATGGGCGCCACGCCGCTGAAATACGATCAGTCCGAATATGAGATGGCCGGCGCGCTACGCGAAAGCCCATATCCGATTGCGACGGCCCCGCTGACCGGTTTCGATGTGCCGTGGGGGTCAGAAGTGATCCTGGAAGGGGTGATTGAAGGCCGGAAACGCGAGATTGAAGGGCCATTCGGCGAGTTTACCGGGCACTACTCCGGTGGACGCAACATGACGGTCGTGCGCATCGATAAAGTGTCTTACCGTACTAAACCCATTTTCGAATCTCTCTACCTGGGGATGCCGTGGACCGAAATTGATTATCTGATGGGGCCCGCCACCTGCGTGCCGCTTTATCAGCAGCTGAAGGCAGAATTCCCGGAAGTGCAGGCGGTTAACGCCATGTACACACACGGCCTGCTGGCGATTATCTCCACCAAAAAACGGTACGGCGGTTTTGCTCGTGCGGTCGGGCTCCGCGCCATGACCACGCCGCACGGTCTGGGCTACGTGAAGATGGTGATTATGGTGGATGAGGACGTCGATCCGTTTAACCTGCCGCAGGTGATGTGGGCGCTGTCATCGAAGGTCAATCCGGCGGGCGATCTGGTACAGCTACCGAATATGTCTGTGCTGGAGCTTGACCCCGGCTCCAGCCCGGCGGGGATCACTGACAAGCTGATCATTGATGCCACCACGCCTGTCGCCCCGGACAACCGTGGCCACTACAGCCAGCCGGTACAGGATCTCCCCGAAACCAAAGCCTGGGTCGAAAAACTGACCGCGATGCTGGCGGCACGTCAATAAGGAGGAAAAAATGATTTGTCCACGTTGTGCCGATGAACATATTGAAGTAATGGCAACATCACCGGTGAAAGGTGTCTGGACGGTATACCAGTGTCAGCACTGTCTGTATACCTGGCGCAATACCGAACCGCTGCGCCGGACCAGCCGTGAACACTATCCTGAAGCATTTCGTATGACGCAGAAGGATATTGACGAGGCACCGCAGGTGCCGACGATCCCGCCTCTGCTGTAAAGGAAAAGCCCGGTGGCGCCAGGCTTACCGGGCGATAATATTGTGCGGTCTTTTTTGCCGGGTGGCGGCTTCGCCTTACCCGACCTACAAAACCCGTAGGCCCGGTAAGCGTAGCGCCACCGGGCAAAAGACCGCAGAACACTAAACCAGACTCTTCAGCCGATAAATCCACTCCAGCGCCTGACGCGGCGTCAGCGAGTCCGGGTCGAGGTTTTCCAGCGCTTCCACGGCCGGAGACGTCTCTTCCGGGGCCGCCAGCAGCGACATCTGCGTGCCATCTATCTGCGTGGCTGCCGCATTCGGTGACAAACTTTCCAGCTCACGCAATTTCTGACGCGCGCGCTTAATCACCTCTTTCGGCACGCCCGCCAGCGCGGCGACGGCCAGGCCATAACTCTTGCTTGCCGCGCCGTCCTGCACCGTGTGCATAAAGGCGATGGTATCGCCGTGCTCAAGCGCATCAAGATGGACGTTAGCCACGCCTTCCATTTTCTCTGGCAGCTGTGTCAGTTCGAAATAGTGAGTCGCGAACAGCGTCAGCGCCTTGATTTTATTTGCCAGACTTTCCGCACACGCCCAGGCCAGAGACAGACCGTCATAGGTGGACGTACCGCGTCCCACTTCATCCATTAACACCAGACTGTTCTCTGTTGCGTTATGCAGAATGTTGGCGGTTTCGGTCATCTCGACCATAAAGGTAGAGCGACCGCTCGCCAGATCGTCCGCCGCACCCACGCGTGTGAAGATTCGGTCGACAGGACCAATCTCAACCTTCTGCGCAGGAACGTAGCTGCCAATATAGGCGAGCAGCGCGATAAGGGCTGTCTGGCGCATATAGGTACTTTTACCGCCCATGTTAGGGCCGGTAATGATCAGCATTCTTCGCTGCGGTGACAGGTTCAACGGGTTGGCAATAAATGGCTCGTTCAGCACCTGCTCAACCACCGGGTGTCGGCCTTCGGTAATGCGAATGCCGGGTTTGTCAGTGAAGGCTGGACAGGTGTAATTCAGCGTCTCGGCGCGCTCGGCCAGGTTTACCAGCACATCCAGCTCGGCCAGCGCGGCGGCGCTCTGTTGCAGGTCAGCCAGGTGCGGCATCAGGATATCGAACAGCTCGTCATAAAGCTGTTTTTCCAGCGCCAGCGCTTTACCTTTCGACGTGAGAACTTTGTCCTCGTACTCTTTCAACTCGGGGATAATATAGCGCTCGGCGTTTTTCAGCGTCTGGCGGCGAACGTAGTGAATCGGTGCCAGGTGGCTCTGGCCACGACTGATCTGGATATAGTAACCGTGTACGGCGTTGTAGCCGACTTTAAGGGTATCGAGCCCCAGACGTTCACGCTCGCGGATTTCCAGCTTATCCAGATAATCCGTCGCGCCATCGGCCAGCGCGCGCCATTCGTCCAGCTCTTCGTTGTAACCCGGGGCAATGACGCCGCCATCGCGCACCAGAACAGGTGGCGCATCAATGATGGCGCGTTCCAGCAGCTCGCGAAGCTCGTTAAATTCGCCCATTGTTTCGCGGAGCTTTTGCACCGGCGCGCTGTCGACTTCTTCCAGCTGAGCGCGCAGTTCCGGCAACTGCTGGAAAGCGTGACGCATACGGGCAAGATCGCGTGGACGCGCGGTGCGCAATGCCAGACGTGCAAGGATTCGCTCAAGATCACCCACCTGACGCAGCACCGGCTGCAACTCGGTGTAACGATCCTGCAATGCGGCAATGGTTTGCTGGCGGCCGATGAGCGTTTCGGTATTGCGAATCGGCATATGCAGCCAGCGTTTAAGCATACGGCTGCCCATTGGGGTAACCGTGCTGTCGAGCACCGACGCCAGCGTGTTTTCAATGCCACCAGCGAGGTTCTGTGTGATCTCCAGGTTGCGGCGCGTGGCGGCATCCATGATGATGCTGTCCTGCTGACGCTCCATGGTAATGGAACGGATATGGGGCAGGGCGGTACGTTGCGTATCCTTCACGTACTGCAACAGGCAGCCTGCTGCACACAGCCCGCGCGGTGCATTTTCCACGCCAAAGCCAATCAAATCGCGCGTGCCAAATTGCAGGTTCAGCTGCTGGCGCGCGGTATCAATTTCGAACTCCCACAGTGGACGACGACGCAGGCCGCGGCGGCCTTCGATCAGCGCCATCTCGGCGAAATCCTCTGCGTAGAGCAGTTCTGCCGGATTGGTGCGCTGTAGCTCGGCCGCTATGGTTTCACGGTCAGCCGGTTCACTCAGGCGAAAACGACCGGAGCTGATGTCCAGCGTGGCGTAGCCAAACCCTTTACCGTCCTGCCAGATGGCCGCCAGCAGGTTATCCTGACGCTCCTGAAGCAGGGCTTCATCGCTGATGGTTCCCGGCGTGACGATGCGCACGACCTTGCGCTCAACGGGGCCTTTCGACGTTGCCGGGTCGCCAATTTGTTCGCAGATGGCGACAGACTCGCCCTGGTTCACCAGTTTCGCCAGATAGTTTTCAACCGCGTGATGCGGGATGCCCGCCATCGGGATCGGCTCACCTGCCGACGCGCCACGTTTCGTCAGGGAAATGTCGAGCAGCTGAGACGCACGTTTCGCATCGTCATAAAAAAGCTCGTAAAAATCGCCCATACGGTAAAACAGCAGAATTTCTGGATGCTGTGCTTTCAGCTTCAGATACTGCTGCATCATCGGCGTATGTGCGTCGAAATTGTCGATTGTGCTCATGGAGTTATGATATCCATTTCTTTGAAAATATTACGCTTTGAGCGGCTCAATGGCCGATTGTTCCTTCTATTGTCGCATGAAAAAAAGGTGCGGCGCAGAAAAAAGTCACGACTTTACGAGGCTTCTTCCGCCATCAATTCAATGACGATTTTCCCGTGCTCGACGCCCACCCGAACCTGAGAGTTGGTGGTAAACCCCGCCTTTTCAAGCCAGTCGCCCTTCAGGCTCAGCGCGGCGTGTACGCTGTAGCGTTTTGGGATTTTCGTTTTACGATCTTCATGACGTTTTCTGAAGTAACCCACTTTTAAGTGACGATAGGGTTTGGCGATCGCGATCTGCTGCATAGGCTCTCCGGTGAACAGGGCAAAGGTAGTACTTCATGCCTGTATAAAATACCAGTAAAAAGCAGCGGGGGGACGGGTAATTCTGGAAGGACGCTTCAGAAATTGGAATGCAATGACTGAAAATGCGCAGATAAAAAGGTATTATAAATGCACTTTATTGGTGAGGACGACGTCATGTCCGGTAAACGTATTTCACGCGAAAAAAAGACGATCGCCAGAATGATCGCGCTGTATGAACGCCAGTGTCCTGAGGCCTCAAGGGAAGAAGGACATTATCAGGCGCTGAAGGCGTATGCCGATAAGCGGCTGGATAAATGCGTGTTCGGTGAGGAAAAGCCCGCCTGCAAACAGTGCCCGGTACACTGCTATCAGCCCGCCAGACGGGAAGAGATGAAGCAGGTGATGCGCTGGGCAGGGCCACGGATGTTATGGCGTCATCCGATTCTGACTATCCGTCATCTGATCGACGATCGTCGGCCGGTGCCGGAATTACCGGAAAAGTATCGGCCTAAAAAATAATCGACTCAGCGCTGCATTGGGCGACAAATCACGCTCAGGGCGACGGCGCTGCACAGCGGAAATACCGCCAGCAGCAGCCAGGGGTAAATGGCTTGCGTTGAGGGCACCAGCGCCTTGTCCAGCAGGCTGCCTAACCCTAAATTCCCCGCCAGCACCGCAACGCCGCCGGCGGTGGAGAGCGCACCATAGTGCGCCCCAAGCGTCGACTCCTCGGCAAAATATGGGATCAAATCTTTTGCCGACGGCACCAGCAACATCTGTCCGAGCGTTAACAGCGTGACGAGGCTTGCGGAGGGCAGCAGGCGCAGCCAGCCTTCCGGTGGCTCAGTCGCCGCAAAGAGCGCCACGCTGGCAAACGAGGCGGAGAGCAGCAAAAAGCCCACCGGTAAAATCCTCACCGCGCCCACTTTTCGGGCGAAGCGGGCGAGGGGCAATTGCAGAACAATAATCAGCACTGAGGCCAGCATAAACAGCGGTCCCAGATCTTTCTCGCTGCCACCGGCGCGCTGGATCTCCACCGGCAGCGCCAGATAAAGCTGGTTATAGCTTAACAGCCATGAGCTGTATGCAATGATAAAGGCGACGAAACGCGGCTGACGGAACGTCGTCCACCAGGGCAGAATTTTCAGCGGCTTCGTGCTGTGGGGCGCCGCAGGCAGGCAGAAAAAGAGCACCACCAGCGCAACGATAAATATCCCTGCGCCAGCGAGCGCAACCTGGCGAAAACCCAGCCCCGTCAGCAGGGCACCCATCACCGGGCCGAGTACGGCGCCGAGTTCACCGCACACCGCAAACAGCGCAAACCACTCCGCACGGCTGCGTTTACCCGTTGCCTCACTTTGCGTTCCCGCTTTTGCCAGCAGGGCTTCTATTGACGGTGAGAACAGCGCGCCGCCAATGCCCGTCAGACAGGCCCCCAGAATGATGGGCCACAGCGATTGCCCAAAGGCCAGCAGCAGATAACCCGCCACGCGGACAATGCAGCCGCTGAGGATCACGCTCTTCGCGCCAAACCGGTCTGAAAGCGCGCCGCCGACAATAAACATTCCTTGCTGGGAGAAGGTGCGCAGCCCCAGCACCAGTCCGATCAGCCCGCCGGAGAGCAGCATATCGTCACGTAAGAAGATCGCCAGGAAGGGAACGACCGCGTAAAAGCCGATATTAAACACAAACTGGCTGCCCAGCAGAACGGGCGGCCAGAGGGTGGTGGCAGGGCGAAGAGGCATCTTGTTAACTTGTCCCTACACGATAAAATGAATGTGCTTTTTGCCGTGGTACGGCGAGATCTCGATTCTGGTTTTCACTCTGAATACGTCCCAGAGGAGTTCCTCGGATAAAATGGCCTTCGGGGTTCCGGTCGCTACAATCTGCCCTTGCTGCATCACGATCAGCGAATCACAAAACATGGACGCGTGATTAAGATCGTGAATGGCGACGATGCTGGTCACCGGCAGCTCGCTGATGAGCTGCATGAGCTGCATCTGGTGATGAATGTCCAGGTGATTGGTCGGTTCATCCAGCAGGATCTCGGTAGGCGTTTGCGCCAGGGCGCGGGCGATATGTACCCGCTGACGCTCGCCGCCGGACAAGCTCAGCCAGCCCTGTTCGCTGCGATCCAGCATATCCACGCGTTGCAGGGCGGCGGTGACGGTTTCGTCATCCTGCGCGCTCCAGTTCGAGAAGGGGGAGTGGTGCGGAATACGCCCCAGTTTGACCACGTCACGCACGCGCATATTGGCGTCGGTCATTCCGTGCTGTTCAACAAACGCCACGCGGCGCGCCAGCTGCTTTTTGGCGATGCGGGCAATGTCCTGTCCGTCGAGCGTCACGCATCCGGCATCCGGGCGACGCAGGCCCGCCAGAATGCGCAACAGCGAGGATTTACCGCAGCCGTTAGGGCCAAGCAGACCCACCGTTTCGCCCTGGGAAACCTTCAGCGAAACATTATTCACGATAACCTTTTTACCTACCTTCCAGGTGATATTGTCGGCGCAGATGCTCATCATTTATTCCTTGAGCGGTAGATAATCACGGCGAAGAACGGTACGCCCACCAGCGCGGTAACGACGCCAACCGGCAGGCTTTGCGGGGCAATCAGCATCCGCGAGGCGATGTCGGCCAGCACCATCAGGATCGCCCCCGCCAGCGCGCTGGCTATCAGCAGCGTGCGGTGCAGCGGCCCGAACAGGAAACGCATAACGTGCGGCACGACCAGCCCCACAAAACCAATCGAGCCCGCCATACTGACGATGGTCGCGGTGATCAGGGCCGTGGTGGTGAACAAGGCCAGGCGCACCCAGGGCACGGCAATGCCCAGCGAGGCGGCGGCATCATCACCAAAGGTAAAGGCGTCCAGCGCGCGGGAGTAGTAAAGACAGACGGCAAGCCCCGCCAGCACGACCACCAGCGCCAGCTGAAACTCAGGCCAGCGTACGCCGCTAAAGCTGCCCAGCAGCCAGAACATCACGTCGCGCGCCTGCTGTGCGCTGGCAGAGGTGCTGATGGTATAGGCGGTAATGGCGTTAAACAGCTGAGAGGCCGCCACGCCCGCCAGAATGGTACGTTCATTGCCGCCGCGCGCGCCGTTCGTCAGAAAGGCGACAAACGCAAAGGCGGCGAACGCCCCGGCAAACGCACCCGCAGAAAGGGACACCGCGCCGGTGCCGAGACCCAACACGACGACCGAGACTGCGCCCGTTGACGCCCCCGCCGACACGCCGAGCACGTAAGGTTCCGCCAGCGCATTCTTTAACAGGCTTTGCAGCACGGCGCCGCAAATGGCTAACCCGGCGCCGCAGCACGCTGCCACCAGCGCCCGGCTGAGGCGAAAGTCCCAGATCACGCTCTCATAGATGCGGTTGAGCGGAACGTCGGTCAGCCCCAGCTTATTGCTGATGGCGTAGAACACGTTGTTCAGCGGGATAGACAGCTCGCCGAGGCTCACGCCAAAGGCGATCGCCAGAAACAGCAGCACGAACGCGAGCAGGCACGATGCGGTCAGGAATACGCCCTGACGCATCTGAAGTACGGCGGTGGTCATCAGTTTAGTCCCAGTTTTCTGAGCTGTTCGCCGACCTGTTCAGCACCGTAAAGCGTGCGGATCGTCGGGTTCATGGCCTGACCATCCATTATCACGATATGACCTTTCTTCACCGCGTCGAGCTGGCTGACGGCAGGATCGCTTTTCAGGAATTTGATTTTTTCTTCGGCGTTATCCAGTGCCCAGCGGTTACGATCCAGGCTTGAAACCACAATCACGTCCGGATTGGCGGCAATAATGCTTTCCCAGCCCACGGTCGGCCATTCGGTTTCAGAAGTAATGGCGTTATGCCCGCCCAGCACGTTGGCAATAAAGCCGGAAGCACTGTTTTTACCGCCTACATAGGCGTCAGCCGAAGGCGAGGAGCTTGAGAACCAGAAAACAAAGGAGAGGTCTTTTTTGTTTTTGCCAAATTCCTGGCGCAGGTCTGCTTCACGTTTTTTGAAATCGGCGATAACGGCCTGGCCGCGCGCTTCGACGTTGAAAATTTTAGCGAAATCTTCGATCTCTTTATAAAGGTAGGTCATGTCCCACAGCTTCTGACGGCTGCCGTACATGTCGCCCGCTGCTTTTTTGGTGGCGCACATGCCCGGCGACAGGTAGCTGTTTACCCCCACGGTCGCCAGATCTTCTCGTTTGGCAACCTTGCTTTCCGGTCCGAGCAGCAGCGGCAGCTGAGCAGGTACGAAGTCGGGGTTTTGCGAAAGGATGGATTCAAGGGTCGGGATTTCTACCGTCAGGGTGTTGATTTTTGCATTCTGCTCCGCCAGCTGCGGCAAGACTTTGGTCGGCCAGAACGCGCTGGCTTTCACCTTATCTTCCAGACCCAGCAGCAACAAAATCTCAACGGTATTCTGACCCAGGGCAACGACGCGCTCGGGCGCTTTGGTGAATGTCTCTTTATACCCGCAGTTTTCTATCGTGAGCGGGTACGTGGTAGCCAGAGCTGTACTCATTGATGCAACCGCCAGGCCTAACGCACAGAGAACCTTTTTCATTAAACGCTACCCTTCATTAAAATTATGTTGATGCAAATGAAACGCATTATTAAGGCGGAATTTTATACAGAGGAAAATATATTGTGTCAACGTGGAACAATTACGCAGAGTAATGAAAAGCGGCGCCATGAAAGGCGCCGGAATGACGGGTTAAATCAGGCTCTCTTTATCAATTCCCAGACGCTTCATGCGCGAGAGCAGGGTGGTGCGCTTCAGCCCCAGCCGTTGCGCCGCGCCTTTCGGTCCGGCCACCACGCCGTTGGTCTCTTTCAGTACGCGCAAAATCAGCTGATATTCATCTTCGCCTTCCTGCGCGACTTCTGCCGAAAGCGTGGGGGCTTCCTGATGGGTGACCTCAGGCAAAGAGAGCTGAAGGACGTTCCCGCGCGTCAGCAGTACCGCGCGCTCAATGACGTTTTCCAGCTCGCGCACGTTCCCCGGCCACTCCATCGCCGAAAGGGTACGTAGCGTTTCAGCAGGAATACTGTCGATATTCCGTCCCATCCGGCGGGCAATCTTCGCGGTAAAGGCCTTCACCAGCAGGGGGATATCTTCCGGGCGCTCGCGCAGCGGCGGCAGGCAAATCGGGAAGACGTTCAGGCGATAGTAAAGATCGCTGCGAAACTCGCGGTCGGCGACCATCTTTTTCAGATCGCGGTTGGTGGCGGCAATCAGACGCACGTCGGTCTGGATCAGCTTATTGCTACCGAGACGCTCAAACTCCTGCTCCTGCAAAACGCGCAGCAGCTTAGGCTGAAGCTCCAGCGGCATATCGCCCACTTCGTCGAGGAACAAAGAGCTTTTATCCGCCAGCTCAAAACGGCCCAGCCGCTGGCTGCTGGCGCCGGTAAAGGCGCCGCGCTCGTGGCCGAACAGATCGCTTTCCAGCAAGCCAGCTGGCATCGCCGCGCAGTTCATCTTCACCATCCGGCGGCTGTTGCGGTTACTCAGGTTGTGGATCGCCCGGGCAATCAGCTCTTTCCCGGTGCCGGTTTCACCGAGGATCAGCACCGTGCTGTCGCTCTGGGCCACCATCTCCACCTGCTTAAGCACGCTGTACATGGCATCGCTGCGCCCGATGATTTCGCCAAACTCGCTGTCCACGTTGTTGAGCTGCTCGGTCAGCGCCAGGTTTTCGTCCACCAGCCGCTCTTTCAGGCGGTGGATCTCCTGATAGGCGAGGGCGTTATCCAGCGCGATGGAGATGCGCTCGGCGATCTGGCGCAGCAGCTTCAGGTTGGCGGTGGTGAATACGGCTTCATCGCACTGCGCCAGTTTGAGCACGCCGAGCATGGTGTTGCCGGACATCAGCGGCAGCAGGCACAGGGTCTGGATCTTGTTGCCCCAGGTGTTAAACAGCATCCGCTCGTAGGGCGCTACCGGATCCTGCTCGCTGAGGTTCAGCAGCAGGATCTCTTTGCTTTTAAATACCCGTTCAGACAAGGTTCCCGCTTCGTCCACCTCGCTCTGCTCGTGCGCCGGGTTAGCTTCATCAAGATAGTGGGTGGAGTAGATGTTCAGCTTGCCTTTCCGGTTCCCGCGCAGCGCGATGCTGATGGCATCGATCCTGAAATAGTGATGGATCTCTTTGGCGACTTCGCTCACCAGCTCGTCCATATCGAGACGCGAGAGTACGGCATTGGTGATGGCGACCAGAATACGGAAGTTATCGCGCTCGCGGCTCAGCAGGTCGTAATCCACGTTATTGGTGACGCGGCTTTGGATCTGCTCTGCCACGACGGACACAATCTGCGTGAAGGTATGCAACCGCTCGTACTCCGCCTCGGTCCAGGGCTGGTCGGTAGTGCGGATAAACTCGCAGCCGCCAAAAATTTGCCCCTCCACCGCCAGCGGCAGCATGCTGTAGTGGCCGAACGGATGATAAAGGTTGCTCTCTGCCAGCTTCGGCCAGGCCTGGCGAAACTGGTCAAAATTGCAGTGCAGGGCTTCCGGGCGGGAGAGAATACGCCGCACCGGGCCGTGGGCCAGAAACGTTTCATCTTCATATTCGAAGATTTTGCCGTTATCACGCGTTGAGAAATAGCTCGCGCGGTGGGTTGCGCTATGCCAGAGCACAATGGCGGCGCTGTCCGCCAGCGCTGACTGCCTGACCAGCCGGGTCAGGGCATCGCTCAATGCGCCAAGGTCGGGCTGTTGTAAAAGTATGCGCGTGATGTCAAACAGGCCCTGCTGTCCAAGATCGCTCATCGGTGTATACGGCATTATTGCTTTCCAATAGAAACTGGCAAAAAAAACGTCAGCGCTGACCGCTTTTGGCGCGGTCTAGCAAATTCGGGGTAACGGTTCAGCGTGCGGCAGATCCAGCGTGCGCTTCACGCCGTATAACCCGGTCAGGCGCACCCCTTTGCGCTCAACCACTTCACCTATAATGGCGGCCTCTTTCCCTGAAGGATGGGCACGTAGCTGCTCCAGCACCGCCCCGGCAGACTGGCGTTCCACGCCAATCACCAGCTTGCCCTCGTTGGCAAAGTTAAGCGGGTCGAGTCCCAGCAGTTCGCACAGGCCGCGAACGGCAGGCCTGACGGGCAGGCTGCGCTCGTTAAGCTCAACACCACAGCCACTGCTGGCGGCAAACTCATGCACCACGGCATTGACACCGCCTCGGGTGGCGTCGCGCAGCGCTTTTACGCCGGGCACCGTTCGCAGCGTCTGGATCAGCGGCGTGAGGACCGCGCAGTCACTGCGCAGATCGCCGTCCAGCCCCAGGCCTTCGCGCAGGTTCAGGATGGTTGCCCCGTGGCAGCCCAGCGTTCCGCTGACGATCAGCACGTCGCCCACGGAAAGCCGCTGCGCGCCCCAGTGAATGTCGGCAGGGATAGCGCCCATGCCGGCAGTGTTGATGAAGAGCTTATCCGCCGCGCCGCGCTGTACCACCTTGGTATCCCCGGTCACGATAGCGATCCCCGCCTCGCGGGCGGTGTGCGCCATGCTGTTGACCACTGCCGCGAGCGTCTCCATCGGTAATCCTTCTTCGAGGATAAACCCGCACGAGAGGTAGCGCGGAATGGCGCCGCTGACGGCCACATCGTTTGCCGTGCCGCAGACGGCGAGCTTGCCGATATCGCCGCCCGGGAAGAACAGCGGGTCAATCACGTAGCTGTCGGTGGAGAACGCCAGCCGGTCGCCGTGTGCGGTGAGGGTTGAGAGCGCGATGCGCGCCTGATCCTCCTGCTCGGCGAGCCAGGGGTTATTAAAGGCTTCCATGAACAGCCGGTTAATCAGCTGCTGCATCGCCTGTCCACCGCTTCCGTGCGCCATTTCCACCGTGTTCATGCTTCACACTCCTGGTTGCGATAGTGATACCACGCGGCGCATGCCCCTTCGGAGGAGACCATCAGCGCGCCAAACGCGGTTTGCGGGTTACAGGCGTTGCCAAATAACGGGCAGTGATGAGGTTTACATTTGCCGGTGAGCACGTCGCCACAGCGGGCGCGGGGATCGTCGCACGCCTGCTGCGGCTGCGGGCGGAAATGCGCTTCGGCGTCGAAGGCGCGATACGCAGGCGTCAGGTGCACGCCGGATTCCGCAATCAGCCCCAGCCCGCGCCATTCGCCGTCGCCTTCCACGCTAAACACGTCGGCTATCGCCTGCTGTGCCCGTCTATTTCCGGCATCGGGCACCACGCGGCGATACTGATTTTCCACCGCACTCAGGGCCGCTATTTTCTGCTCAACCAGCATGGTCACGCCTTGCAGTAGATCAAGTGGCTCGAATCCAGCTACCACTAACGGACGATTGTACTGTTCAGCAATAAAACCGTAGGCGTCTGTGCCGATGATCATGCTGACGTGGCCCGGCGCCAGAAACGCGTCGATGCCGTTATCCGGCGCGTCAAGCAGGCTGCGCAGCGTGGGGATCAGCGTGATGTGCTGGCAGAAAAAGAAAAAGTTAGTGACGTTGCGGACTTTCGCCTGCTGGAGGGTGATGGCGGTGGCGGGCATGGTGGTTTCAAAACCCAGCCCGAAAAAGACGACCTTGCGGTCAGGGTTAGCCTCTGCCAGCGTCAGGGCATCCATCGGGGAGTAGACAATCCGCACGTCCGCGCCCCGCGCCTTTGCCTGGAGCAGCGAGCCATTTTTCCCCGGCACGCGCATCGCGTCGCCAAAGGTGCAAAAAATCACGCCGGGCCGGCTGGCAATGTCGAGACAGCTGTCGATGCGCCCCATCGGCAGCACGCACACCGGACAGCCGGGGCCGTGGATAAACTCGATGTTCTCCGGCAGCAGCTGGTCGAGACCAAATTTGAAGATGGCGTGGGTGTGGCCGCCGCAGACCTCCATGATCCGCAGCGGCCGGTCTGCCGTGTACTCCAGCAGCGACGCGCGGGATTTCAGGCGATCGATAAGCTGCAACACCCGCTCAGGCGCGCGATATTCATCAACGTAACGCATGTGTTATCGTTCCTCCCCATACAGCAGGGCGCCCACGTCCGGCTCAACGTCGAACATATTCTGTAGCGCGTCCAGCGTGTCGCGGGCTTCCTCCTCATTAATCACGCTCATGGCAAACCCCACGTGGACCAGCACCCACTGACCGAGACGCGATGCGCCGGTTTCGTCGTGGCTGCCCACCAGCGTCAGGTCGACATCACGAAGGATGCCGCAGACCTCCACCCTGGCCTGATTGCCGTCAATGGAATGAATTTGTCCGGGAACGCCTATGCACATCGTTCGCTCTCCAGCCAGTTCAGCCAGGCGTCCATCCCGTCACCGCGCGTGGCGGAAACCAGCAGGATCTCAATGTCCGGGTTCACTTCCCGGGCGTAAGCCACGCACTTATCCACGTCGAAGTTGAGGTACGGCAGCAGGTCGACTTTGTTCAGCAGCATGAGGGAGGCGGCGGCAAACATATGCGGATACTTCAGCGGCTTGTCCTCTCCTTCCGTAACGGAGAGCACCGCCACTTTATGCCGTTCGCCAAGGTCGAAGCTTGCCGGACACACCAGGTTGCCGACGTTTTCGATAAACAGAATGCCGTGCGCTTCCAGCGGCAGGCGCGGGGCGGCGTCGGCAATCATCTGCGCATCCAGGTGACAGCCCTTGCCGGTGTTAACCTGAATGGCGGGCGTGCCGGTTTCGCGGATGCGCGCCGCGTCGTTAACGGTTTGCTGATCGCCTTCGATCACCGCGCAGGAGATGCGTTGGTTCAGCCGTTTGAGGGTTTCGGTCAGCAGGGTGGTTTTACCAGAGCCGGGGCTGGAGACCAGGTTGAGCACCACCTGTTGACGGGCCGCAAAGCGGGCGCGGTTGCGGGCGGCGAGCTGGTTATTTTTATCCAGCACGTCGATCTCCACCTCCAGCATCTGGCGCTGGCTCATGCCCGGCGCGTGGGTACCCGCTTCGCCGTGGCCGTAATGCAGGTCGCCCGCGTCGGAACGCTGCGGCGCAAAGGTGATGCCGGTCAGTGTCGCCGCGGGACGCGGGGCAGGGGAAAAGGGCGCGGAGCGAAACGCGGAGTGAGGACGGTGTTCATCCCCTTCTATATACAGGTTGCCTTCGGCGCAACCGCAGGTACTACACATAACTTACTCCTTCTCGATTTCGAGGCGCTGGATCTGCATGCCGTCATCCGCCACGATGCGCAGCCCGCTGCTCTGGCACTGTGGACAACGCTGCACCTTCGATGAAAGCAGCGTGACGTACTGCTGACACTGCTCGCACCAGCACTCTGCCTGCTGCTCCTCGATATGCAGCGCGCAGCCTTCCGCCAGCGTGCCGCGGCACACCAGTTCAAAACAGAAGGTGAGGGCGCTGGTCTCGACGCAGGAAAAGGCGCCGACCTTCAGCCAGACGCCGGTCACGCGTTTTGCGTGGTTCTGCACAGCCTGCTGTTCGATAAGTTCCAGGGCTCGCTGGCAGAGGGTGATTTCGTGCATGACGCCTCCTTAATGAATTGCCCCTTCAATGCAATAACGGTGCCAGCTTGGTTTTGGCTACGGCGTGACGATGTCAACGCTGTCGAAATGACACGTCGACACCGCGGCGGTGACAGTATGCTTTCCAGTAAAATTCATTTAAATCAATCAATTAAAAACTGGCACGAAATCTGCTTAACAGCCGCTAACTCCATTAACCGGATACCTTTTATGACTATTTGGGAAATTAGCGAAAAAGCGGATTACATCGCGCAACGTCATCAGCAGCTCCAGGAGCAATGGCACCTGTACTGCAATTCATTGATCCAGGGGATTACGCTGTCGAAGGCCCACCTGCATCACGCCATGAGCTGTGCAGCGCAGGGGGACATGCGCTTTGTGCTGTTCGGTCACTTTACGATTTACGTCACCCTGGCGGAGACCTTCAACAGCCACACGATTGAGTACTACGTCGAGACGAAAGAGGGCGACAGGCACTGCATCGCCCGGGCGCAGCTGATGGCCGACGGCATGGTGGACGGTCACGTCAGCAACCGCGATCGCCAGCAGGTGCTGGAGCACTATCTGGAGAAAATCGCGCCGGTTTACAACGGCCTCTACGCCGCCGTTGAGCATGATCGGCCAATTAACCTGAAACAGCTGATCGACGGAAAATCCTCAGCGAACGTGGCCTGAAAAACGCGTGTCGAGAAGTGTCGATAAGACAGTTTTTTTCGTCAAAAATGACCATCACCAGAGGATTGCCCGGTGAACCGTTTTGTAATTGCTGACTCGACGGTCTGTATTGGCTGTCGGACCTGTGAGGCGGCGTGCTCGGAAACGCACCGCCTGCACGGGCTCCAGTCCATGCCGCGCCTGCGCGTCATGCGTAATGAGAAAGAGTCTGCCCCGCAGCTCTGTCACCACTGTGAAGATGCCCCGTGCGCGGGCGTCTGTCCCGTCAACGCCATCACCCGCGTCGATGGCGCAGTGCAGCTGAACGAAAGCCTGTGCGTGAGCTGCAAGCTGTGCGCCATCGCCTGTCCGTTCGGTGCCATTGAATTTTCCGGCAGCCGTCCGCTGCATATTCCGGCGAATGCCAACACCCCGAAAGCGCCGCCTGCGCCACCGGCTCCGGCACGCGTGAGCACGCTGCTGGACTGGGTGCCGGGCGTGCGCGCCGTCGCGGTGAAGTGCGACCTGTGTAGCTTTGATGAGCAGGGCCCGGCCTGCGTGCGGACCTGCCCGACACGGGCGCTGGTCCTGGTTAACATTCGCGATATTGCCCGCACCAGCAAGCGTAAGCGCGAGCTGACCATTAATACCGACGTCGGCGATCTTTCGCTGCTGCGGGCGCTAAACGAGGGGGCGAAATGAACGCGATAGTAATGATGACCAGCGGCGTGGCCTGGTTTGCCGCCGCCGCTGTCCTGGCGCCGATCGTCTCCTTCCATAAAACGCTGAGCGGCTGGATCGCCGGCATCGGCGGGGCGATCGGCAGCCTGATGACGCTGGCGGCGGGCGGCGTTGTCCTGATCGACGGCCAACCCGTCGACACAACCCTTCCGCTGATTCACCACGCAGTTGAACTCACGCCGCTGAACGCCATCTGGCTGGTGACCTTTGGCCTGTGCGGGCTGTTTATCAGCCTGTTTAATATCGACTGGCACCGCCATCAGCAGACCAAAGCGAACGGCCTGCTGGTTAACCTGCTGATGGCCGCCGCGGTCTGCACGGTTATCGCCAGCAACCTTGGCGCGCTGGTGGTGATGGCCGAAATCATGGCGCTGTGCGGCGTGTTCCTGACCGGATGCAGCGCCTCCGGCAAGCTGTGGTTTGCACTCGGACGCCTCGGCACGCTGCTGCTGGCGCTGGCCTGCTGGCTGGTGTGGCTGCGTTTCGGCACCCTGGACTTTGCCGCGCTTAACGGCCAGACGCTGGGCAACGACGTCTGGCTATTGGGCGTCGTCGGCTTTGGCCTGCTGGCCGGGATTATCCCGCTGCACGGCTGGGTTCCGCAGGCGCATGCGAACGCCTCTGCGCCCGCCGCTGCGCTGTTTTCGACGGTGGTAATGAAGGTCGGTCTGTTCGGCGTTCTTATGATAACCCTGACGGGCGGTCAGCCGCCGCTGTGGTGGGGCGTGGCGCTGCTGATTGCGGGGATGATCACCGCCTTTGTCGGCGGGCTGTACGCCCTGATGGAGCACAACATCCAGCGTCTGCTGGCGTACCACACTCTGGAGAACATCGGGATTATCCTGCTCGGCATGGGCGCGGGCGTCACCGGGCTGGCGCTCAACCAGCCGGCGCTGATTGCCGCCGGGTTTATCGGCGGTCTGTATCACCTCGTCAACCATAGCCTGTTCAAAAGCACCCTGTTCCTCGGCGCGGGCAGCGTCTGGTTCCGCACCGGGCACCGCAATATCGAAAAGCTCGGCGGCATCGGTAAAAAGATGCCCGTCATTTCGCTGGCAATGCTGGTGGGGCTGATGGCGATGGCCGCGCTGCCGCCGCTGAACGGCTTTGCCGGAGAGTGGGTAATTTACCAGTCCTTCTTCGCGCTCGGTCAGAGCGACGCGTTTATCGGGCGTTTACTTGGCCCGCTGCTGGCGGTGGGCCTGGCGATCACCGGCGCGCTGGCGGTGATGTGCATGGCGAAGGTCTACGGCGTCACCTTCCTCGGCGCGCCGCGCACCCGCGAAGCGGAAAACGCCTGTTGCGCCCCGGTACTGATGACCACCAGCGTGGTCGCGCTGGCGCTGTGCTGCATCGTGGGCGGGGTTGCCGCGCCGTGGCTGCTGCCGCTGCTGGGCCACGCCGTTCCGCTGCCGCTGGCGACGGCGCATACCGTTGTTTCCCAGCCGATGATGGCGCTGCTGCTGATTGCCGCACCGCTGCTGCCGTTCGTGCTGATGCTGTTCTTCAGACGTGACCGTCTCGCCTCCCGCTCGCGCGGCGCGGCGTGGGCCTGCGGTTACGAACACGAGCCGTCGATGGTTATCACCGCCCACGGTTTTGCCATGCCGGTGAAGGAGAACTTCGCCGCCGTGCTGAAGCTGCGCCAGTGGCTTAACCCGCAGGGCTGGGTGCCGGGCTGGCAGAGCGCTGCCGTGCCCGTGCTGTTCCGCCGACTGGCGCTGATCGAGCTGGCGGTGCTGGTGGTGATTGTGATTTCACGAGGAGCCTGACATGAGTCTGTTACTGGCAATTCTTCAGGCGCTGGTGCTGTTCGCCGCCGCGCCGCTGCTGTCGGGCATCACGCGCGTGGCGCGCGCCCGAATGCATAACCGTCGCGGGCCTGGCGTGCTCCAGGAGTACCGCGATCTCTTCAAGCTGCTCTCCCGCCAGAGCGTCGCGCCGGATGCCGCAGGCTGGGTGTTCCGCCTGACGCCGTTCGTGATGGTCGGCGTGATGCTGACCATCGCCACTGCGCTGCCGGTGATCACGGTAGGCTCGCCGCTGCCGGTGCTCGGCGATCTGATCACGCTTATCTACCTCTTCGCTATCGCGCGCTTCTTCTTTGCGATTGCGGGCCTGGACACCGGCAGCCCGTTTACCGGGATCGGCGCCAGCCGCGAGGCGATGCTCGGGGTACTGGTGGAGCCAATCCTGCTGCTGGGGCTGTGGGTGGCCGCGCAGGTTGCAGGTTCGACCCATATCAGCTTAATCACCGACACCGTTTACCACTGGCCGGTGGCCCGCTCCATCCCGCTGGTGCTGGCACTCTGCGCCTGCGCGTTTGCCACGTTTATTGAGATGGGCAAGCTGCCATTCGATCTCGCGGAAGCGGAGCAGGAGCTACAGGAAGGGCCGCTTACCGAGTACAGCGGCTACAGCTTTGCGGTGCTGAAGTGGGGCATCAGCCTGAAGCAGCTCGTCGTGTTGCAGATGTTCGTGGGCGTTTTCTTCCCGTGGGGGCAGATGACGCACTTCTCTGCGGGCGGCCTGCTGCTGGCCGTGGTGGTGGCCGCGCTCAAGCTGATTATCGGCGTGCTGGTCATCGCCCTGTTTGAGAACAGCATGGCGCGCCTGCGTTTTGCAGCAACCTCGCGCATCACCTGGGCCGGTTTTGGTTTTGCATTTTTAGCGTTCGTCTCCTTGCTGGTGGCGTGATTAAAGAGAGTATTTATGTCTGAAGAAAAGAAAGGTCAGCAGTATCTCGCCGCGTTGCATCAGGCCTTCCCCGGCGTGGTGCTGGAGGAATCCTGGCAAACCAAAGACCAGGTAACCATTACCGTAAAGGTGAACTATCTGCCGGAGGTAGTGGAGTTTCTTTACTACCGGCAGGGCGGGTGGCTGTCGGTGCTGTTCGGCAACGACGAGCGCCAGCTCTGCGGCAACTATGCGGTGTATTACGTGATGTCGATGGAGCAGGGCGAGAAGTGCTGGCTCACCGTGCGCGTCGAGGTCGACCCGAATAAGCCGGAATACCCGTCCGTGACGCCGCGCGTACCTGCCGCCGTCTGGGGCGAACGTGAAGTGCGCGACATGTACGGCCTGGTGCCGGTCGGCCTGCCGGACGAGCGTCGTCTGGTGCTGCCGGACGACTGGCCGGATGAACTCTATCCGCTGCGCAAGGACAGCATGGACTACCGCCAGCGTCCGGCCCCGACCACCGACAGCGAAACCTACGAGTTCATCAACGAGCTGGGCAGCAAGAAGAACAACGTGGTGCCGATCGGCCCGTTGCACGTCACCTCTGACGAACCGGGCCACTTCCGCCTGTTCGTTGATGGCGAAAACATCATCGACGCCGACTACCGCCTGTTTTACGTTCACCGCGGCATGGAGAAGCTGGCGGAAACCCGCATGGGCTACAACGAGGTCACGTTCCTCTCAGACCGCGTGTGCGGCATCTGCGGCTTCGCCCACAGCACCGCCTACACCACCTCGGTGGAAAACGGCATGGGGATCGTGGTGCCGGAGCGCGCGCAGATGATCCGCGCTATTTTGCTGGAGGTGGAGCGCCTGCACTCGCACCTGCTGAACCTCGGCCTGGCCTGCCACTTCGTCGGCTTTGACTCCGGGTTTATGCAGTTTTTCCGCGTGCGCGAAGCGTCGATGAAAATGGCGGAAATTCTCACCGGGGCGCGTAAAACCTACGGCCTGAACCTGATCGGCGGGATCCGACGCGACCTGCTGAAAGACGACATGATCAAGACCCGCCAGCTGGCGCAGCAGATGCGTCGCGACGTGCAGGAGCTGGTGGACATGCTGCTCAGCACACCAAACATCGAGCAGCGCACCGTCGGGATTGGTCGTCTTGATCCTGAAATTGCCCGCGACTTCAGCAACGTCGGCCCGATGGTGCGCGCCAGCGGCCACGCCCGCGACACCCGCGCCGATCACCCGTTCGTCGGCTACGGCCTGCTGCCGATGACCGTGCACAGCGAACAGGGCTGCGACGTGATTTCTCGCCTCAAGGTGCGGATCAACGAGGTCTACACCGCCCTGAACATGATCGACTTCGGCCTGGACAACCTGCCGGGCGGTCCGCTGATGGTGGAAGGTTTCACCTATATTCCAAACCGCTTTGCCCTCGGCTTTGCCGAAGCGCCGCGCGGGGATGATATCCACTGGAGCATGACCGGCGACAACCAGAAGCTCTACCGCTGGCGCTGTCGTGCGGCGACCTACGCCAACTGGCCTACCCTGCGCTATATGCTGCGCGGCAACACGGTCTCTGACGCGCCGCTGATTATCGGCAGCCTCGATCCGTGCTACTCCTGCACCGACCGCATGACGGTGGTGGATGTGCGCAAGAAGAAAAGCCAGGTGGTGCCGTACAAAGAGCTTGAGCGTTACAGCATTGAGCGCAAGAACTCGCCGCTGAAATAAGGACTCGCCATGTTTACCTTTATCAAAAAAGCGATCAAAACCGGCGCGCAGACCAGCAGCTATCCGCTGGAGCCGATCCCGGTGGATAAAAACTTTCGCGGCAAGCCGGAGCATAACCCGCAGCAGTGCATCGGCTGCGCAGCCTGCGTCAACGCCTGCCCGTCGAACGCCTTAACGGTGGAAACGGACCTCAAAACCGGCGAGCTGGCCTGGCAGTTTAACCTCGGGCGCTGCATCTTCTGCGGCCGCTGCGAGGAGGTTTGCCCGACGGTCGCCATTCGACTTTCCCAGGAGTACGAGCTGGCGGTGTGGAAAAAAGAGGATTTTCTCCAGCAGTCGCGTTTTGCGCTGTGCACCTGCCGCGTCTGCAAGCGTCCGTTCGCCGTGCAAAAAGAGATCGACTACGCTATCGCGCTGCTGAAGCACAACGGCGACGCCCGCGCGGAGCAGCACCGTGAAAGTTTCGAAACCTGCCCGGAGTGTAAGCGTCAGAAGTGCCTGCTGCCGTCTGACCGCATCGATTTAACCCGCCATATGAGAGAGGCCAGCTGATGGAAAACTTACTCGGCCCGCGCGATGATAACGGCATTCCGGTGCCGCTGACGGTGGAGGAGTCCATCGCCAGCATGAAGGCGTCGCTGCTGAAAAAAATCAAACGCTCGGCCTACGTTTACCGCGTGGACTGCGGCGGCTGCAACGGCTGTGAGATCGAGATCTTCGCCACCCTGTCGCCGCTGTTTGACGCCGAGCGCTTCGGCATCAAAGTGGTGCCGTCCCCGCGTCATGCGGACATTCTGCTGTTTACCGGGGCGGTGACCCGCGCCATGCGATCGCCCGCGCTGCGCGCCTGGCAGTCTGCGCCGGACCCGAAAATCTGCATCTCCTACGGCGCCTGCGGCAACAGCGGCGGCATCTTCCACGATCTTTACTGCGTCTGGGGCGGCACCGACAAAATCGTGCCGGTGGATGTCTATATTCCGGGCTGCCCGCCGACGCCCGCCGCCACGCTGTACGGCTTTGCGATGGCGCTCGGCCTGCTGGAGCAGAAGATCCACGCCCGCGCCCCTGGCGAGATCGACAACCAGCCCGCGGCCATTCTGCATCCGGACATGGTGCAGCCGCTGCGCGTGAAGGTGGACCGCACGGCGCGCAGGCTGGCAGGCTACCGTTACGGGCGTCAGATTGCCGACGATTACCTGCGCCTGCTGAGCCAGGGCGACCATCAGGTGGCGCGCTGGCTGGAGGCGGAAAACGATCCGCGTCTCAATGAGATCGTGGCGAACCTGAACAGCATTGTGGATGAGGCGCGTATCCGATGAGTGAAACGGTGGTGTTCAGCCAGCTGAGCCGTAAATTTATTGATGAGAACGATGCCACGCCGGATGCGGCGCAGCAGGTGGTCTATTACAGCCTGGCGATTGGGCACCACCTCGGGGTGATCGACTGCCTTGAGGCGGCGCTCAGCTGCCCGTGGCCGGAATATCTGGCGTGGATCGCCACGCTGGAGGAGGGCAGCCCGGCGCGGCGCAAGATGGAGGGCGTACCGAAGTACGGCGAGATCGTTATTGACGCCAACCATATCACGATGCTCGCCAACGCCTTTGACGCGGCGCTCGGCAGGCAAACCCCGGCGCAGCAGGCGTGGAGCAAAACGCTGCTCGGCATGCTGCACGATATTCATCAGGAGAGCGCCATCTACCTGATGGTGAGGAGATTACGTGACTGACGTTTTACTCTGTGTCGGCAACAGCATGATGGGCGACGACGGCGCGGGCCCGCTGCTGGCGGAGATGTGTGGCGCAAAACCGCAGGGCGACTGGGTGGTAATCGACGGCGGCAGCGCGCCGGAAAACGACGTGGTGGCCATTCGCGAGCTGCGCCCGGAAAGGCTGTTGATTGTCGATGCCACCGATATGGGGCTGAACCCGGGCGAAATCCGCCTGATTGACCCGGACGATATCGCCGAGATGTTTATGATGACTACCCACAATATGCCGCTGAACTACCTTGTCGATCAGATCAGGGACGACGTGGGCGAGGTGCTGTTTTTGGGTATCCAGCCGGACATTGTCGGGTTTTATTACCCGATGACGCCGCCGGTGAAGGCGGCGGTGGAGGAGGTGTATTCGCGGCTGGCGGGATGGGTTGGGGACGGCGGGTTTTCTCCGCTCTGAGCAGTGCCGGGTGACGGCTACGCCTTACCCGGCCTACAAAACCGTAGGCCCGGTAAGCGCAGCGCCACCGGGCAACAGGCTACGCCAGATCCGCCCCGTTACTCGCAATCACCTTCTTATACCACCAGAACGATTTCTTACGCTTTCTCTCCAGCGTCCCGTTGCCGACGTCGTCGCGATCAACGTACACAAACCCGTAGCGCTTGCTCATCTCCCCCGTTGAGGCAGACACCAGGTCAATGCAGCCCCAGGTGGTGTAGCCCATCAGCGGCACGCCGTCCGCAATTGCATCGCCCATCGCGCGGATATGCTCGCGCAGGTAGCTGATGCGGTAGTCGTCGTGGATCTCGCCATTTTCATCAATAACGTCCTTCGCGCCGAGGCCGTTTTCCACCAGGAACAGCGGCTTCTGGTAGCGGTCGTACATCATGTTCATGGTGATGCGCAGGCCGAGAGGATCAATACCCCAGCCCCACTCGCTTACCTGAACGTGCGGGTTACGCAGAGACTTCACGATGTTCGCCGCGCTGGTGTTGCCCGCGTTCATGTCCGCCGACGCGCAGCGCGAGGCGTAATAGCTGAACGAGACAAAATCGACGGTGTTTTTCAGCAGTTCGTCGTCGCCGGGATCTTTCACAATCACGACGCCTTTTTCGCGGAACACGCGGGCAGAGTAGGCCGGATAGCTGCCGCGCGCCTGCACGTCGATGAAGAACAGGTTCTCGCGATCTTTCTCCAGCGCCGTCCACACGTCTTCCGGCTTGCAGGAGTACGGGTAAAAATTGCCGCCCGCCAGCATGCAGCCGACCTGGTTTTCCGGGTTGACCTCGTGGGCGATTTTGGTCGCCAGCGCGCTCGCCACCAGCTCGTGGTGCGCGGCCTGGTATTTCACCTGATCCTCGTTTTCACCTTCCTCAAACACCAGCCCCGCGCCGGAGAACGGGCTGTGCAGCATGATGTTGATTTCGTTGAAGGTCAGCCAGTATTTTACCAGCCCGTTAAACGCCTCGAAGCAGGTGCGGGCGTAGCGGGCGAAGAAATCCACCATTTTGCGGTTGCGCCACGAGCCGTACTCCGTCACCAGGTGCATCGGCACGTCGAAATGGCACAGGGTCACCAGCGGCTCGATGTTGTACTTTTTGCACTCCTCAAACACCGCGCGGTAGAAGGCGATGCCCTCTTTATTTGGCAGCGGCTCGTCGCCGTTCGGATAGAGGCGGCTCCAGGCAATCGAGGTGCGGAACACCGTAAAGCCCATCTCCGCCATCAGGGCGATGTCTTCTTTGTAGCGATGGTAAAAATCAATCGCCTCGTGGCTCGGGTAAAATTCGTCGTCACGCAACGAAAACCGTTTTTCCTTACCGACCTTTACCGCCAGACGGTGTGCGCCATGGGGGATCATATCGACCGTCGTCAGTCCTTTGCCGCCTTCACGGTAAGCACCTTCACTCTGGTTGGCGGCAAGCGCGCCGCCCCATAAAAATCCTTGTGGAAAAACAGACATTCTTACCTCGCTTTCAGTTTATGCTTCTGCTGCTTTGTTCTGGACCGGTGCGGTTTGCAGGGCGCGTGCTTTTTCGGCTTCGTCTTCAACCGGAATATCCTCGAACCCTAACAGCAGGGTCAGGACAAACGACAGCACGACCGCCAGCCCCATCACGCCAAACACCCAGACGATGGTCATCGGGTTGGTCGGATCGAAGAACTGCACGCTGGTGAACAGCCCCGGCGCCGCCATTGAGTGGCTGGCAAGGCCTGCCATGCCCGCGACCGCGCCGCAGATAAAGCCGCTGATCAGGCTCGCAATCAGCGGGCGCTTCAGACGTACCGCCACGCCGTACAGGGCCGGTTCAGAGATCCCCGCCATGATGGCGGAGGCCGCTGCCGCCAGCGCCGTCTGGCGCAGCTCCGGGTTTTTCGTTTTCCACGCCACCGCCAGCGACGAGCCGCCGAGCGACAGGTTAGCGCCGATTTCCGACGGCATCACCATCCCTTCTTTGCCCGTTTCGGCAATGGTCTGGATGATGGTTGGCGTAAAGACGCGGTGCATCCCGGTCATCACCAGCAGCGGCCACAGCGCGCCCATGATGGCAACGGACAGCCAGCCCAGATAGCCGTGGATGGTGTAGACCAGCGCGGAAATGGCGCTACCGATCCAGATCCCCAGCGGGCCAATCAGCACGATGGCGAGCGGGGCGGCAATCAGCACGATCAGCATCGGCTTCAGGAAGTTTTTCGTTACCGCCGGGGTAATTCTGTCCACCCAGCGTTCGATATACGACAGGCACCAGGTCATGACCAGAGCCGGGATCACCGTGTAGGTGTATTTCACCGCCGTCACCGGGATCAGCGCGAACTCAACGTGCTCGCCCTGCGCGGCTTTCGCCATTAGCTCGATAAAGCTCGGGTGAACCAGCACGCCCGCAATGGCAATCGCCAGCGACATGTTGGTTTTGAACTTCACCGCTGCGGAAGCCGCCACCATCAGCGGCAGGAAGAAGAAGGCTCCGTCGCCGATGACCGTCAAAATGGTGAGCGTCGGCGCGCCTTTTTCCAGCACGCCGGTCATTTCGAGGATCATCGCCAGCAGCTTGACCATTGAGCCACCGATGATCGCCGGGATCAGCGGCGACATGGTGCCGATCAGCGCGTCGAGGATCCCCGCGCCAATCCGGCGCAGCGTGAGTTTCTGTGGACCTTCCGGTACGGCAGGTTGCAGGTTGGCTGGCAGCAGGTTCACCACTTCACGGTACGCCTGGGACACGGTATTGCCAATAATCACCTGGCACTGGTTGTCGTTGCGCACCACGCCGAGCACGCCGCTGATGCTTTTCAGGCGCGCGGCGTCGGTAAGGCTTTCGTCTTTCAGAACGAAGCGCAGGCGCGTCATGCAGTGGGTGACGGCGACGATGTTGTCTTTGCCGCCCAGCGCGCTGACAACGTCGTTTGCCAGCGCGGCGTAGTTTTTGGCCATCGGAAATGTTCCTGTTATCGTTGTGTGAAATGTAGGAAACCGGTTTCACATAATCATCATGAGTTTCTTTTGATCGCACAAGATCGCTTTTTATGCATTTTTTCGTTTCGTGATGACGATCACTCGTGACCGTAAAAAGCGTGACAACGCTGCTGCGACAATTTTTCTGCGGTGAAGTACACTGCGGCTCATCGGTTTTGAAGGGAATAACACTATGACCACGATGCTGGAAGTGGCGAAGCGGGCGGGCGTGTCGAAAGCGACGGTTTCCCGTGTGCTGTCGGGAAACGGCTACGTTAGCCAGGAGACCAAAGACCGGGTTTTTCAGGCCATTGAAGAGAGCGGGTATCGCCCCAATTTGCTGGCGCGTAACCTGGCGACCAAACGCACCCAGACGCTTGGGCTGGTGGTGACGAACACCCTTTACCACGGCGTCTACTTTAGCGAGCTGCTGTTTAACGCCGCGCGGATGACGGAAGAGAAGGGCCGTCAGCTGATCCTGGCGGATGGTAAACACAGCGCCGAAGAAGAGCGCGAGGCGATCCAGTACCTGCTGGATATGCGCTGTGATGCGGTGATCATCTACCCGCGTTTTCTGAGCGTGGAAGAGCTGGACGAGATTATCGACAAATGCGAGCAGCCGATCGTGGTGCTCAACCGCCGTTTGCGGAAAAACAGCAGCCACAGCGTCTGGTCCGATCATAAAGCGTCGTGTCAGGACGCGGTTTCGCAGCTGATCGCGAAAGGCCACCGGGACATTGCGTTTATCACCGGCTCGCTGGATTCACCGACCGGCGTGGAGCGTCTCTCCGGCTACCGGGACGCCCTGGCGCAGCACGGCATTGCCCTGCGCGACGCGCTGATCGCCGAAGGGAAGTGGAGCCCGGCCAGCGGCGCGGCGGCGGTCACACAGCTGCTCAGCCGTGGCGAAGCGTTTACCGCGCTGGTGGCGAGCAATGACGATATGGCGATCGGTGCCATCAAGCAACTGCACGAGAGCGGCGTCGCCATGCCGGACGCGGTGTCCGTCATCGGCTTTGACGACGTGGCGATTGCGCCCTACATCGTGCCGTCTCTCTCCAGCGTGCGCATTCCGGTGACGGCGATGATCCAGGAGACCATCAGCCGCCTGATTTTCATGCTCGACGGCGGTGAGTTTAAATACCAGCAAACCTTCTCCGGCGAGCTTGTCCTGCGCGACTCCGTTACTGACGGCCCGCATCGCTGACGTCGACATCTGTCATCGTCACTAATGACGATGACAGCGACCAAAGTTATTTATCTTCTTTTAAATCAATAAATTAAAAACTGGCACGGTTTATGAATAGCTTCGCGCATAACAGTTATGCCGGAGAAGCAGATGAACCGTTTTATTATGGCCGATGCCAGTAAATGCATTGGTTGCCGTACCTGTGAGGTCGCGTGCGTGGTGTCCCATCAGGCAGAGCAGGATTGCGCCGCTCTGACTCCCGACACCTTCCTGCCGCGCATTCACGTCATTAAAGGCGTGAATATTTCCACCGCCGCTATCTGTCGCCAGTGCGAAGATGCGCCGTGCGCCAACGTCTGTCCGAACGGCGCGATTAAGCGCGAGAAAGGTTTTGTGCACGTGATGCAGGAGCGCTGCATTGGGTGCAAAACCTGCGTGGTGGCGTGTCCGTATGGCGCGATGGAGGTGGTGGTTCGCCCGGTGGTGCGCAACAGCGGTATCGGGCTGAGCGTGCGCGCGGAGAAAGCCGAAGCCAATAAATGTGACCTCTGCTACCACCGGGACGCCGGTCCGGCGTGTATGGAAGCCTGTCCGACGCATGCGCTGGTCTGCGTCGATCGCGACAAGCTCGAACAGATGAGTGCCGAAAAACGCCGCCGCGCGGCGTTCGACACCTCGTCATCGCTGCTGTTTTAAGCTGCAATGCGCGTGAACGGCGTACAGCTTCGGGTGCGTGGCAAAGTACAGGGCGTAGGGTTTCGGCCCTTCGTCTGGCAGCTGGCGCATCGGCTCAAGCTGACAGGCGACGTGTGCAACGACGGAGAGGGGGTCCTGGTGCGTCTCGCGGGCAGTGGGGGTGACTTTACCGCGAGACTGCGCCAGGATTGCCCACCGCTGGCGCGTATCGATCACGTTGAAACGCAGCCGTTCAGCTGGACGACGCTGCCGGACGCGTTTGTCATCCGCCACAGCGAGAGCGGGGCGATGGACACGCAAATCGTCCCGGATGCCGCCACCTGCCCCGCTTGCCTGGCGGAAATGCGCGATCCCCGCGAACGTCGCTATCGCTACCCGTTTATTAACTGCACCCACTGCGGCCCGCGTTTCACCATCATCCGCGCCATGCCGTATGACCGACCGGCCACGTCGATGGCCCCATTTCCCCTCTGTCCGCCGTGCGAAACGGAATACCGCAATCCTGCCGATCGCCGTTTTCACGCCCAGCCGGTGGCCTGCCCGGACTGTGGACCGCAGCTGGAGTGGCGAGCCGGAGACACTATTGCCACTCGCGAATCGGCCTTAAACGCGGCGGTGGAGAGGCTGAAAAACGGCGGGATCGTGGCGGTTAAAGGGCTGGGGGGATTTCATCTGGTTTGCGACGCGCTTAACCCCCGGGCGGTACAGACGTTGCGGGCACGCAAGCAGCGCCCGACGAAGCCGCTGGCGGTGATGATCCCCCATGCGGATGATCTGCCGCAGGCCATTCAGACGCGGTTACGCTCTTCCGCTGCGCCGATTGTGCTGGCGCCAAAAGCCTCTCTTCCCGCGTTTCCTGAGGAGATTGCCCCGGGGCTGAATACGGTCGGCGTGATGCTGCCCGCGAACCCGATCCAGCATTTGTTAGTGATGGCGTGCCGGCGCCCGCTGGTGATGACCTCCGGTAACCTGAGCGGTCGGCCGCCCGCCATCACCAACCCGCAGGCGCTGGAAGCGCTCCGCGACGTGGCTGACGGTTTCCTGCTGCACAACCGCGACATTCTGCAACGGATGGATGATTCGGTGATGGATCAGGAGGGCGCAATGCTGCGTCGCGCGCGGGGTTTTGTGCCGGATGCCATCACATTACCCGCCGGATTTCGCGATATCCCTCCCATGCTGTGCACCGGCGCGGACATGAAAAATACCTTCTGCCTGGTGCGCGGCGGCCAGGCGGTGCTGAGCCAGCATTTTGGCAACCTTCGCGACGAGGGCGTTGACGCCCAGTGGCGCGCGGCGCTGGCGCTGATGCAGCAGATTTACGCTTTTCAGCCGGAACGCGTGGTGTGCGATGCCCATCCCGGATATCACGCCCAACGGTGGGCGCAGGCGCAGGGGCTGCCCGTTGCAACCGTGCTGCATCATCACGCGCATGCGGCAGCGTGTCTGGCGGAGAACGGCTGGCCGCTGGACGGCGGGGATGCTATTGCCCTGACGCTGGACGGGATCGGCATGGGCGAGAATGGCGCGCTGTGGGGCGGCGAGTGTCTGCGGGTGAACTATCTCCACTGCGAACGGCTGGGCGGTCTGCCTGCCGTGGCGCTGCCCGGGGGCGATCTGGCAGCGAAACAGCCGTGGCGCAATTTGCTCGCCCACTGTCTGGCGTTCGTACCCGACTGGCAGCAGTACCCGGAAACAGAGGCGGTGCAGCGTCAAAACTGGCCGCTGCTGGCAACGGCGGTGTCACGCGGTGTCAATGCGCCGCTGGCCTCTTCCTGTGGTCGTCTGTTCGACGCCGTGGCCTGTGCGCTGGGCATTGAAACGCAGCGCTATGAGGGCGAAGCCGCGTGCCGGCTGGAGGCGCTGGCCGAACGGTGCGCGGGAGTCGAGCATCCGGTGACGCTACAGGCGGATAACCTCACGCTGTTCTGGCAGCAGTGGCTGGCCTGGCGGGCGGAACCCGGCGAGCGCGCCTGGGCATTTCACGATGCGCTGGCGAAGGGGCTGAGTGAACTGGCGGCAACGCATGCGCGCCGACTGTCGCTCTCTACGGTGTGCTTCAGCGGAGGTGTCCTTCACAACCGCCTGCTGCGCGCGCGGCTTCGTCATTATCTTTCTGATTTCACGCTTCTGTTTCCTTCGCGCCTGCCCGCAGGTGACGGAGCGATCTCCTTCGGGCAGGCGGTGGTTGCTGCCGCCCGGTCATGTTCACAAAGGATTTAAAATGTTACGACTTTTACGCAATGAACCTCGTGCAGCGTGCCTGCTGCTGGCTCTGGTGATGGCTAATCTGCTGGCCTGGGGGCTGGCGTGGCAAACCTTTAGCGGCAGTACGGCGCTGATGGCGGCCAGCCTGCTGGCCTGGTGTTACGGGCTGCGCCACGCGGTGGATGCCGACCATATCGCGGCGATTGATACCGTCACGCGTAAGATGATGCAGCAGGGCAAACGCCCGTCCGGCGTGGGCGCATGGTTTTCCCTCGGACACTCCACCATCGTGGTGCTGGCGTCCATCGCCATTGCGGCGACCGCCACGGCGTTTCAAAAAAATATGGCGTGGTTCCACGAGACCGGCAGCCTGATTGGCACCGCCGTCTCCGCCACCTTCCTGCTGGCGATGGCGCTGGTGAATATGGTGATCCTGCGCGGCGTCTGGCGCAGTTTCCAGTCGCTGAAAAACGGCAGGCCCGTGCAGGGTGACATTACGCTGCCTGCGCAGGGTGGCGTCATGAACTGGCTGTTCGGCAAAACCTTCCGCCTCGTCAATAAAAGCTGGCAGATGTATCTGGTGGGTTTCCTGTTTGGCCTGGGCTTCGACACGGCCACCGAAATTGGCGTGCTGGGGATCTCCGCCGCCAGCGCCTCCAGCGGGATGTCGGTGTGGTCGATCATGATCTTCCCAGCGCTCTTCGCCAGCGGCATGGCGCTGGTGGATACGCTCGATAACCTGCTGATGGTGGGCGCATACGGCTGGGCGTTCAACAAGCCGCAGCGCAAGCTGTACTACAACATGACCATCACCGGCACCTCGGTGGTGGTGGCGCTGTTCATCGGCGGGCTGGAAGCGCTGGGTCTGCTGATGGACAAGTTCGCCCTCAGCGGCGGCGTGTGGGATCTGATTGGCGCGGTGAACGACAACCTGGGTGACGCCGGGTTTGTGGTGGTCGGGCTGTTTGTCGCCTGCTGGCTGATTTCTATGGTGAACTACCGCTGGCGCGGCTATGACGGGCTGGTGGTGCGGTCCTGAACCACTTAGCCCTGTTTTTGCCCGGCGGCGCTGCGCTTGCGCGGGCCTACAAGGTTTGCCGTTTTGGTGTTGAGTAGGCCGGGTAAGCGGAGCGCCACCCGGCATTACGAGAGTTAAGCAGGAAGCGATTTCAGCAGCGCGAAGGCCTCTTTCATTCTGTCTTCGCTGACGACAAAGGCGCGCGTCTGACCCTCAGCATCCGTACCGCGCGCCACCATGCCCTGAGGCTCTATGGCTATTTGCCAGTTCAGATCCTGACGCTGCGTTTCACCGGCGAGATGCAGCGGTAATTCCGGCGTTTTTACTTTCACCAGCATGGCGGGTAACTTCACCGGTGCGCTGCCGCCGAGCAGGTTTTTCGCCAGGAACATGGCGCTTAACTGAATTGGTTGCAGGAACGGCAGCACCTTTCCGTTAATTTCCGCGCAGTCGCCCAGGGCATAAATGTCCGGCTGGGTGGTTTGCAGGTAGCTGTCTACCTTCACGCCGCGGTTTATTTCGGCCCCTGCGCGGTGCGCCAGCGCGGTTTCCGGGCGCAAACCCGTCGCCGCGATAACCACATCCACTTCCACGCTGCGGTTGCGGTCGAGCGTTGCAAGAACGCCGGTTTCGGTTTTGCTCAGGCTCTGCAACTGCGATTTCAGCAGCAGATGCACGCCCATGTCGGTCAGACGATGCTGTAAGCGACTGCTTACTTCTGCCGGCATCAGCGCCGACAGAATGCTGGCCGCGTGGTCAACCAGGGTGACGGATTTACCCGCCCGACAGAAGTCCATCGCCAGCTCGGTGCCAATCAGCCCGCCGCCGACAATCATCACTCTGGCGGCATCGCGTAGCCGGGTTTCGCTGGCCTGATACTCCTGCTGGCTGTTAAGCGTGACCATCAGCTCGCGGCCTTCAACCGGCGGCACAAACGCAGAGGCGCCCGTCGCCAGCACCAGCTTGTCGTACTGCCAGGTATGCTCTTTCGCTTTCACCACATGGGCGTCGGCGTCAATATCCGTAACCCAGGTGTACGGAAACAGACGCAGGTTAAACTGCTCTGCGAACTCCCCCGCCGTCTGGCGGGTGAGATCTTCGGCGCGCTGATTCTGGCTAATGACGTGGCTTAAATCAGGCTTGTTATACTCGTCCATGCTGTCGGCGGCAATCACCGTCAACGGCACGTTAGCATCCTGTTTGCGGATATTTTTCACCAGCTGGCGGGCGGCAAAGCCCGAGCCGATAATGACGATGCCGTGGCTCATTTTGCCTCCGTTGCCAGTTCATCAAAGACGTCTTTGCCGAGGGAACATTCAGGGCAGAGGAAGTTGTCCGGCACCTCGCTCCACGGCGTACCCGGCGCGACATCCTGCAACGGCTCGCCCAGTTCAGGATCGTAAATCCACTGGCAGACGCTGCACTGCATGCAAGGGCCGAGGTCGGCAGCGGCAGGGGCGGCTTCTGCTACGGCTTCCGGCGCAACCGCCGCGGCGGGGGCGGTTTCCGGCAGCGGCGCAAGCGCCCACTGGCGTGCAATGTCGCGGCCGTGCTGGCGACAGATTTCCAGCGCGTCGAGGTCCGGGCGCCATTTCGCCTTCAGGCTCATGGACATCTCAAAGCCGGCATCCTGTAAACGCGTGGAGAGACGGTCTACCGCGCCGCCGCTCCAGCCGTGAGAGCCAAAGGCGCTGGCGCGTTTGTTACGAAAGCGCAGGCCGGTCATCTCTTCCACCAGTCCGGCAATCTTCGGCATCATCACGTTGTTCATGGTGGAGGTACCCACCAGCACGCCCTTGGAGCGGAAGACGTTGGTCAGGATTTCGTTTTTATCGCTACGCGCCACGTTGAAGATTTTCACCGCCACGTTCGGGTCAACTTCGTTGATGCCCTGGGCAATCGCGTCCGCCATCATGCGGGTGTTGTTGGACATGGTGTCGTAGAAGATGGTGATGCGGTCTTCCTGGTAATCCGCCGCCCATTTCAGGTACAGCTCGACGATCTGGGTGGGGTTTTCACGCCATACCACGCCGTGGGAGGTCGCAATCATATCCACCGGCAGGTTGAAGCCGAGGATCTCGGTAATTTTTGGCGTGACCAGACGGCTGAACGGGGTCAGGATATTGGCGTAGTAGCGCTGGCACTGTTCGAACAGCTCAGTCTGATCCACTTCATCATTAAACAGACGTTCGTCGCAGTAGTGCTGGCCGAAGGCGTCGTTACTGAACAGCACCGCGTCACCGGTCATGTAGGTCATCATGCTGTCCGGCCAGTGCAGCATCGGAGTTTCCACGAAGATCAGCTGCTTGCCGTTGCCGATATCCAGCGAATCGCCGGTTTTCACGGTGTGGAAGTTCCACTCCGGATGATGGTGGTGACCGTTGATGGAGTCAATGGCGTTGGTGGTGCAGTAGATCGGAGTATCCGGAATATAAGACATCAGCTCGGTCAGGGCCCCGGCGTGATCCTCTTCCGCATGGTTGATGATGATGTAATCGATGTCGTTCAGGTCGATTTCACCGCGCAGGTTCTGCACGAACTCACGGCTGAATTTGTGATCGACGGTATCGATCAGGACGTTTTTACCTTCACGGATGAGATAGCTGTTGTAGCTGCTGCCGCGCAGCGTTTTGTATTCCGTGCCGTGAAAATCACGTACTTCCCAGTCACGTTGACCCACCCAATGGATGTTATTTTTAACCAGAATAGACATAGCAACCTCAACTTAATACAGCGTTTTCAAATAAGATGGTTTGCTTATATCAAGTTGCGTGCCAACTTTTTATATTATTGAATTTGAAGTGTTTATTATTTTATGGCCCATAATGGATAGTCAATATGACTATCTTAAAAATTGTCAATATGACATTATGTATTGTCAAAATGACAGTGAGGCAGACATGAGCTTTTCCGTAGACGTCCTGGCGAAAATCGCCATAGAACTGCAAACCGGTATTGGTCATCAGGACCGCTTTCAACGGCTGATCTCCACGTTGCGCCACGTGCTGGATTGCGATGCGTCGGCGCTGCTGCGTTACGAAGGGCGGCAGTTTATTCCGCTGGCTATCGACGGCCTGGCGAAGGACGTACTCGGGCGGCGCTTTACGCTGGAGGGCCACCCGCGTCTGGAAACCATTGCCCGCGCGGGCGACGTGGTGCGTTTCCCGGCAGACAGCGATCTGCCCGATCCGTACGACGGCCTGATTCCGGGGCAGGAGAGCTTGAAGGTGCACGCCTGTATTGGCCTGCCGCTGTTCGCCGGGCAGAATCTGATTGGCGCATTAACCCTCGACGGGATGTCGCCGGATCAGTTCGACACCTTCAGCGACGAAGAGCTACGGCTGATTGCCGCGCTGGCCGCCGGGGCGCTGAACAATGCACTGCTGATAGAGCAGCTGGAGAGCCAGAATATTCTTCCCGGCAGCCCGGCGGCGTTTGAGCAGGTGGCGCATACGGAGATGATCGGCCTTTCGCCGGGCATGGAGCAGCTCAAAAAAGAGATTGAGATTGTCGCCGCATCTGATTTGAACGTGCTGATCTTCGGGGAAACCGGCACCGGTAAAGAGCTGGTGGCGAAAGCGATCCACGAAGCCTCGCCGCGCGCGGTGAACCCGCTGGTGTACCTCAACTGCGCGGCGCTGCCGGAAAGCGTGGCGGAAAGCGAGCTGTTTGGTCACGTCAAAGGGGCGTTTACCGGGGCGATCAGCAACCGCAGCGGCAAGTTCGAAATGGCCGACAACGGCACGCTGTTCCTGGATGAAATTGGCGAGCTCTCCCTTTCGCTCCAGGCCAAGCTGCTGCGCGTATTGCAGTATGGCGATATTCAACGCGTGGGTGACGATCGCAGCTTACGCGTGGATGTGCGCGTGCTGGCGGCGACGAACCGCGATCTGCGCGAAGAGGTGCTGGCGGGGAATTTCCGCGCCGATCTGTTCCACCGCCTGAGCGTGTTCCCGCTCACGGTGCCGCCGCTGCGCGAGCGGGGCGATGACGTGGTGCTGCTGGCGGGCTTTTTCTGCGAGCAGTGTCGGCTCAGAATGGGGCTCTCCCGCGTGGTGCTAAGCCCCGGCGCGAGGACACACCTTCTGAGCTACGGCTGGCCGGGTAACGTGCGTGAGCTGGAACATGCGATCCACCGTGCGGTGGTGCTGGCGCGGGCAACGCGTTCGGGGGATGAAGTGGTTATTCATGCGCGCCATTTTGCGCTGCATGAGGAAACGACGCCGTCCGTTAAGCCAGTTTTACCGGAGAGCATGAACGAAAACCTGCGCGAGGCGACGGACGCGTTCCAGCGCCAGATGATTACCCGCGCGCTGGAGCAGAATAACCGCAGCTGGGCGGCGTGCGCGCGGGCGCTGGAGATGGACGTCGCCAACCTCCACAGGCTGGCGAAACGTCTGGGGCTTAAGGGTTAAAGTATTCCCGCCTGGTAGAAGTCTTGCAGGTTGATTGCGCCGCAAAGCCTGCCGTGCTCGTCCACCACCGGTGCGGCGGTGATTTTACGCTTCATCAGCACCTCTTTGGCTTCAATGGCGCGGCTCTCGGCATTCAGCGTCAGCCCGCCCCGGGTCATTGCTTCGGATACCCGCGCCTCCAGTTTGCCGCCGCCCACCAGCCAGCGACGCAGGTCGCCGTCGGTGAAGACGCCCTTCACCTGGCGGTCGTTGTCGCACACCGCAACCAGCCCCAGCCCGGTGCGGCTCAGCTCCAGCATGGCGTCCATCACGCTGGTGTCGAGCTTGACCTGCGGAATGGCATCTTCCGTGCGCATCAGGTGGTGAACCTTGTTGAGCAGACGTGCGCCGAGCGCGCCCGCAGGGTGAGAGCGGGCAAAATCTTCTTCACTAAAACCGCGCGCCTGCATCACCGCCATGGCTAGCGCGTCGCCCATCATCAGCGTGTTGACGGTGCTGGAGGTGGGGGCCAGGTGCATCGGGCAGGCTTCGCGCTCAACGGAAATATCCAGCGTTGCTTTCGCGGCCAGCGCCAGCGGCGAGCGGGGTTTTCCGGTCATCGCTAACAGGGCTACCGATTTTTCTTGCAGGCGAGGGATGATGAGATCCAGCTCTTTGGCTGAACCGGAGTAGGAGATAAACAGCATCACGTCGCGGCTTTCGATCATCCCCAGATCGCCGTGCAGCGCTTCGGCAGGGTGAACGAAAAACGCCGGAGTGCCGGTGCTGGCAAGCGTCGCGGCAATCTTCTTGCCGATATGGCCGGATTTACCGATACCCGCCACGATGACCTTGCCTTCGCAGTGGATAATAGCGTTGGCTGCACGAACAAAATCCTCACCCAGACGCTCCGGCAGGCGGCTGGCTTCCTGGAGTTCCAGCAGCAGGGTCTGACGGCCTGCGTTTAACAGAAAATCACTCATTTTTCTCTCCGGTTACGATCGTTCCCATCCCCCCCTCTGACAGAAGGGGCGCTTATCATAATGCATTCTCCCTGCGCAGACCGTGGTCAATGATAAAGATTTTGCTTA
Source organism: Enterobacter cloacae complex sp. P15RS (assembly GCF_014895905.1). Classification (NCBI taxonomy): domain Bacteria; kingdom Pseudomonadati; phylum Pseudomonadota; class Gammaproteobacteria; order Enterobacterales; family Enterobacteriaceae; genus Enterobacter; species Enterobacter cloacae complex sp. P15RS. Next base: position 276,785 of record NZ_JADBQL010000013.1, read on the forward strand.
CGGTCATATAACCGCTTCCTTGAGGAGTCGGGGATGCTTTACCATACTGGGTTCTTACCGAATTCGTTAAATGGATGCCACATGTTCAAGCGTCGTTATGCAGCGCTGTTACCTGCGCTTATTCTTCTGTCCGCCTGTAGTAGCAAACCCAAAACTGAAGCCGTTCAGCCAACGGCTGGCGCGCCTTCCGGCGGGTTCCTGCTGGAACCACAGCATAATATGATGCAGATGGGCGGCGACTTCGCGAATAACCCTGCGGCCGAACAGTTCATCGATAAAATGGTGAGCAAGCACGGTTTTGACCGCCAGCAGCTGCATGCCATTTTGTCTCAGGCGAAGCGTCTGGACTACGTGCTGCGCCTGATGGACAGGCAGGCACCGTCGGCCCAGGTGCCGACCGGGCCAAACGGCGCGTGGCTGCGCTACCGCAAACAGTTTATTACCCCGGACAACGTGCAGAACGGCGTGGCGTTCTGGAATCAGTATGAAGGCGCCCTGAACCGCGCCTGGCAGGTCTACGGCGTGCCGCCGGAAATTATCGTTGGGATTATTGGGGTAGAGACCCGCTGGGGCCGCATTATGGGCAAAACCCGCATCCTCGACGCGCTGGCGACGCTTTCCTTCAACTACCCGCGCCGCGCGCAGTATTTCTCCTCCGAGCTGGAAACCTTCCTGCTGATGGCGCGAGACGAACAGGACGATCCGTTGGATCTGAAAGGGTCGTTTGCCGGAGCCATGGGCTACGGCCAGTTTATGCCGTCTTCCTATAAGCAGTACGCGGTAGATTTCAACGGGGACGGTCACATCAACCTGTGGGATCCCGAAGACGCCATCGGCAGCGTGGCCAACTACTTTAAAGCGCACGGCTGGACGCCGGGCGGCCAGGTGGCGGTGCAGGCGAACGGCGAGGCGTTCGGCCTGGAAAACGGATTTAAGACCAAATACAGCGTTGCACAGCTGGCAGCGGCAGGCTTAACGCCGTCGCAGCCGCTGGGTAACGTTGACCAGGTGAGCCTGCTGCGCCTGGATGTCGGAACGGGCTACCAGTACTGGTTCGGACTGCCGAACTTCTACACCATTACCCGCTACAACCACAGCACGCACTATGCGATGGCGGTGTGGCAGCTGGGCCTGGCGGTGTCCCAGGCGCGCGTGCCGGCGGCGTCACCGTTCAGCCAGTAATTGCCTTCTCCACAGCCGGTGCGCCCGCACCGGCTATTTTCTGAAGCCCCCTCGTAAAACCCGACGCGCATCCCCATATCTTTCGAGAAAGTGCTATCTTGTGCTGCATGTTTTTCTAAGGCCTGGAGCGAGAATGACTGACCATGAATTGATGCAGCTTAGCGAAGTGGTAGGGCTGGCGCTGAAGCAGCGCGGCGCGACTATCACGACCGCAGAATCCTGCACCGGCGGCTGGGTGGCAAAAGTGATTACCGATATTGCCGGCAGTTCCGCCTGGTTTGAACGCGGCTTTGTGACCTACAGTAACGAGGCTAAAGCGCAGATGATTGGCGTGCGTGAAGCCACGCTCGAACAGCATGGCGCGGTCAGCGAGCCGGTGGTGATCGAGATGGCGATTGGCGCGCTGAAAGAGGCGCGCGCAGATTACGCTATCTCAATCAGCGGCATCGCGGGGCCGGACGGCGGCAGCGACGTGAAGCCTGTCGGCACCGTCTGGTTTGGCTTTGCCACCTCAAAAGGTGAAGGGATCACCCGCCGGGAATGCTTCAGCGGCGATCGCGAAAGCGTGCGTCGTCAGGCAACGGAATACGCGTTAAAAACGCTCTGGCAACAATTTCTACAAAATACTTGATACTGTATGACTATACAGTATAATTGCCTCAACAGAACAGAAGTCCATGGTGAAGCGCAGTTGCTTCTCCCGGCATGACAGGAGTAATAATGGCTATCGACGAAAACAAACAGAAAGCGTTGGCGGCAGCACTGGGCCAGATCGAAAAGCAATTCGGTAAAGGCTCCATCATGCGCCTGGGTGAAGACCGTTCCATGGACGTGGAAACTATCTCCACCGGTTCGCTTTCTCTTGATATCGCACTGGGCGCTGGCGGTTTGCCGATGGGCCGTATCGTAGAAATCTACGGTCCGGAATCCTCGGGTAAAACCACCCTGACGTTGCAGGTTGTTGCGGCGGCACAGCGCGAAGGTAAAACCTGTGCGTTTATCGATGCCGAGCACGCGCTGGACCCAGTCTATGCCCGTAAGCTGGGCGTTGATATCGACAACCTGCTGTGCTCCCAGCCGGATACCGGCGAGCAGGCACTGGAAATTTGTGATGCGCTGGCGCGCTCAGGTGCGGTTGACGTGATCATCGTCGACTCCGTTGCGGCGCTGACGCCAAAAGCGGAAATTGAAGGTGAAATCGGTGACTCTCACATGGGCCTCGCGGCACGTATGATGAGCCAGGCGATGCGTAAGCTGGCGGGTAACCTGAAGCAGTCCAACACGCTGCTGATCTTCATCAACCAGATCCGTATGAAAATTGGTGTGATGTTCGGTAACCCGGAAACCACCACCGGTGGTAACGCACTGAAATTCTACGCTTCTGTCCGTCTGGATATCCGCCGTATCGGCGCGGTGAAAGAGGGGGATAACGTAGTCGGTAGCGAAACCCGCGTGAAGGTTGTGAAGAACAAAATCGCGGCACCGTTCAAACAGGCTGAGTTCCAGATCCTCTACGGCGAAGGTATCAACTTCCTCGGCGAGCTGGTTGACCTGGGCGTGAAAGAGAAGCTGATTGAAAAAGCGGGTGCATGGTACAGCTACAACGGTGACAAGATTGGTCAGGGTAAAGCGAATGCGATCTCCTGGCTGAAGGAGAACCCGGCGGCGGCGAAAGAGATTGAGAAGAAGGTGCGTGAACTCCTGCTGAGCAACCAGGACTCCAAACCTGATTTCGTGGTCGATGGAGCGGATGCTGAAGAAACCAACGAAGACTTTTAATCCTCTCGGATAAAAATGAAGGGCTGCTGATGCGGCCCTTTTTGCATTTCTGAATCGACAGGTTTTTTTATGAGTGAACCGACATCACGCCGACCAGCTTACGCGCGCTTGCTGGATCGGGCCGTGCGAATTCTTGCCGTGCGTGACCATAGCGAACAGGAGCTACGGCGGAAACTGTCAGCGCCCGTCATGAGCAAAAATGGGCCAGAAGAGATTGATGCCACCGCGGAGGATTATGACCGTGTGGTTGCCTGGTGCTATGAGCATCACTATCTGGATGACGGCCGTTTTGCCGCTCGCTTTCTCGCCAGCCGCGGCCGCAAAGGTTACGGCCCCGCGCGTATCCGCCAGGAGCTGAACCAGAAAGGCGTAGCCCGTGAATCGATTGAAAAAGCCATGCGTGAAAATGAAATCGACTGGTGCGAACTGGCGCGCGAACAGGCAGTACGTAAGTACGGAGAGCCGCTGCCGCGTGAATTTTCAGAAAAAGTTAAAATCCAGCGCTTTTTGCTCTACCGCGGCTTCCTGATGGAAGATATTCAGGATATCTGGCGTAATTTTACCGATTGAACGCATGCGGGATTTTACTTCCCACTAAAGAAAACTTATCTTATTCCCACTTTTTCCAGTAGCTGGTCCGTCCAACTGTTTACAGATACAGATCTGCTGCGACATTTCGTTAGCTTGATTTCAGGATAATTATGAGCAAGAGCACCGCTGAGATCCGTCAGGCGTTTCTCGATTTTTTCCATAGTAAGGGACACCAGGTTGTTGCCAGCAGCTCCCTGGTACCGAACAACGACCCGACTCTGCTGTTTACCAACGCCGGGATGAACCAGTTCAAGGATGTATTCCTTGGTCTCGACAAGCGTAATTATTCCCGCGCTACAACCTCACAGCGTTGCGTGCGTGCGGGCGGTAAACACAACGATCTGGAAAACGTCGGTTACACCGCGCGCCACCATACCTTCTTCGAAATGCTGGGTAACTTCAGCTTCGGTGACTACTTCAAACACGACGCCATTCAATACGCGTGGGAACTGTTGACCGGTGAAAACTGGTTCAATCTGCCGAAAGAGCGTCTGTGGGTGACCGTGTACGAGACCGATGACGAAGCGTTCGACATCTGGGAAAAAGAAGTGGGTATCCCTCGCGAACGTATCATTCGTATCGGTGACAACAAAGGCGCGCCTTACGCGTCCGACAACTTCTGGCAGATGGGCGACACCGGCCCTTGCGGTCCGTGCACCGAGATCTTCTACGATCACGGCGACCATATCTGGGGCGGCCCTCCAGGCAGCGCGGAAGAAGATGGCGATCGCTACATTGAGATCTGGAACATCGTCTTCATGCAGTTTAACCGTCAGGCCGACGGCACCATGGAGCCGTTGCCAAAACCGTCCGTCGATACCGGTATGGGTCTGGAGCGTATCGCGGCCGTTCTGCAACACGTTAACTCTAACTATGAGATTGACCTGTTCAGCACCCTGATCAAAGCCGTTGCCGACGTGACGGGCGCAACCGATCTGAACAACAAGTCTCTGCGCGTTATCGCAGACCATATTCGTTCCTGTGCGTTCCTGATTGCCGACGGCGTTATCCCGTCGAATGAAAACCGTGGCTATGTGCTGCGTCGTATCATTCGTCGTGCGATCCGTCATGGCAACATGCTGGGCGCGAAGGACACCTTCTTCTATAAGCTCGTTGGGCCACTGATTGGCGTGATGGGCTCTGCCGGCGAAGAGCTGAAACGCCAGCAGGCGCAGGTCGAGCAGGTTCTGAAAACCGAAGAAGAGCAGTTTGCCCGTACGCTGGAGCGCGGACTTGCGCTGCTGGACGACGAGCTGGCGAAACTCCAGGGCGACACGCTGGATGGCGAAACGGCTTTCCGCCTGTACGACACCTACGGCTTCCCGGTTGACCTGACGGCTGACGTTTGTCGCGAGCGCAACATCAAAGTTGACGAAGCCGGCTTCGAAGCCGCAATGGAAGAGCAGCGTCGTCGTGCGCGTGAATCCAGCGGTTTTGGCGCAGACTACAATGCAATGATCCGCGTTGATAGCGCGTCTGAATTTAAAGGCTACGAAGAGCTGGCCCTGACCAGCAACGTGACCGCGCTGTTTGTTGACGGGAAAGCCGTAGACAGCATTAGCGCGGGCCAGGAAGCGGTTGTCATCCTGGATAAAACGCCATTCTATGCGGAATCCGGCGGCCAGGTTGGCGATAAAGGCGAACTGAAGGGCAATGGCTTTAGCTTCAGCGTAAGCGACACTCAGAAATACGGTCAGGCGATTGGTCACCAGGGCAAACTGGTTTCTGGTTCTCTGAAAGTGGGCGAGGGCGTTCAGGCCAACGTTGATGAAGCTCGCCGCGCGCGCATTCGTCTGAACCACTCGGCAACCCACTTGATGCACGCTGCCCTGCGCAATGTGCTGGGTACTCACGTTGCACAGAAAGGTTCACTGGTTAACGACAAAATGCTGCGTTTCGACTTCTCGCATTTTGAAGCGATGAAGCCGTCTGAAATCCGTGCGGTGGAAGATCTGGTGAATGCGCAGATCCGTCGTAACCTGCCAATCGAAACCCACGTTATGGATCTCGAGGACGCGAAGAAGAAGGGCGCGATGGCGCTGTTTGGCGAGAAATATGACGACCGCGTTCGTGTGCTGAGCATGGGCGACTTCTCTACCGAACTGTGCGGTGGTACTCACGCATCGCGCACCGGCGATATCGGTCTGTTCCGTATCGTTTCTGAATCAGGCACCGCGGCGGGCGTTCGTCGTATCGAAGCGGTGACCGGGGAAGGCGCTATCGCCAGCCTGCACGCGCAGAGCGACCAGCTGCATGAGATCGCGCAGCTGCTGAAAGGCGATAGCCAGAACCTGGGCGAGAAAGTGCGTGTCGCGCTGGATCGTACCCGTCAGCTGGAAAAAGAGCTCCAGCAGCTGAAAGAACAGGCTGCGGCGCAGGAGAGCGCAAACCTCTCCAGCAAAGCGGTAGACATTAAGGGCGTCAAACTGCTGGTCAGCGATCTGGCGGGCGTTGAGCCTAAGATGCTGCGTACGATGGTCGACGATCTGAAGAACCAGCTTGGTTCAACGGTTATCGTGCTGGCAACGGTCGCAGAGGGTAAGGTTTCTCTGATTGCGGGCGTCTCTAAGGATGTGACAGACCGTGTTAAAGCAGGGGAATTGATTGGCATGGTCGCCCAGCAGGTGGGTGGCAAAGGTGGCGGTCGTCCGGACATGGCGCAAGCCGGTGGTACGGATGCGGCGGCACTTCCCGCGGCATTGGCCAGCGTTGAAAGCTGGGTAAGCGCGAAACTGTAATAACTAAAAAGCACAAGCAGACGCCATAACGGTAACGTTATGGCGTCTTGCTCACTGCGCTATCGATAACGATAAAGTCAGGTTGAGTTTGTGTATATCGGCTAAACTTACGTTTAACAGAATGTGATGCCGTGACTGCTTACACTTTACGTGTTTGTCATCGCTTACTTTTTGGCGTTATATGATGGATAATGCCGGGATACAAGAGACCCGACTCTTTTAATCTTTCAAGGAGCAAAGAATGCTGATTCTGACTCGTCGAGTTGGTGAGACCCTCATGATTGGGGATGAGGTCACCGTGACAGTTTTAGGGGTAAAGGGTAACCAGGTACGTATTGGTGTTAACGCTCCTAAAGAAGTATCTGTCCACCGTGAAGAGATCTACCAGCGTATCCAGGCTGAAAAATCCCAGCAGTCCAGTTACTGATATTGTCGCGTCTCGCTGTCGGGCGAGACGCAACCCTCCTGCTATTTTTCCTGCATAAAGTTACCGTTCTATTTCAAACGCTTCGTTTTTGACCACTCTCATAATCTTATCTCGTCGAAATGACCCGCTTCTCTCAACAGATTTCTGTGAAGATGCCTGCAAAATCCGCTTATAAAACACTCTCTTTGCGGCTTTTACATGCGAATTGCGTGCGAATTGTGCAAACGAAAAAAGCATGTGGAAAATTGTTTGACTTATAAGTCCCAGAAAGTAATATATGCGCCACGCAGCGACGAGAAGCTCTTAACGAGTTACTCGAAGCACTCGAAAGAGGCGTTGTGTGGTGAGGTGGCCGAGAGGCTGAAGGCGCTCCCCTGCTAAGGGAGTATGCGGTCAAAAGCTGCATCCGGGGTTCGAATCCCCGCCTCACCGCCATTTTGCATCCGTAGCTCAGCTGGATAGAGTACTCGGCTACGAACCGAGCGGTCGGAGGTTCGAATCCTCCCGGATGCACCATCTATTACTTCATATTGCTTTCGAAGTGATATGAATATCGAGCAGTACAGCAGTAAATCCCGATGCATCCGTAGCTCAGCT
>NZ_JADBQL010000013.1:284241-337663 GCF_014895905.1 Enterobacter cloacae complex sp. P15RS
AATCCTCCCGGATGCACCATATTCTCCTTCTTTGTTTATTCCTTCGACGTTCCGTCAGCAATCACACTCTCAGTCAGCGACAAAAATCCCCTTTTACGATAAAGTAATGCTTTGTTAATCGGTTAGCGAGAGCACGATGTACGCACAGTATGACGGTTTGATCTTCGACATGGACGGCACCCTCCTGGATACCGAACCCACGCATCGCCAGGCCTGGACCGACGTTCTTGCCCGTTACGGTATGCGTTTCGATCTACAGGCGATGATTGCCCTCAACGGATCGCCCACCTGGCGTATCGCACAGGCCGTGATTGAGCTGAATCAGGCCGATCTCGACCCGCACCTGCTCGCGCGTGAAAAAACCGACGCGGTAAAAGCCATACTGCTGGACACCGTGCAGCCATTACCGCTCATTGACGTCGTCAAAGCGTGGCACGGGCGTCGTCCTATGTCTGTCGGCACGGGCAGCGAGAGCGCGATTGCTGAAGCGCTACTCAACCATCTTGGCCTGCGCCACTATTTTTCTGCCGTCGTGGCCGCCGATCACGTTAAAAATCATAAACCCGCTCCGGACACCTTCCTGCTCTGCGCAGAATTAATGGGTGTCCCGGCTGCAAAATGCGTTGTGTTTGAAGATGCCGACTTTGGTATTCAGGCCGCGCGTGATGCCGGAATGGCGGCGGTGGACGTTCGCTTACTGTGAGTGACGCGCTGTCACTTGCCTCATTATTCGCCAGCAGTTTTTTAAGCTCCACCCTCTTGCCGGGGAATTCGGAAGTGGTACTGGTGGCGATGCTGTTGTCCGGCGTGAGTCAGCCCTGGTTGCTGGTCTTAATAGCAACAATGGGTAATAGCCTTGGAGGGCTGACTAACGTTATTCTTGGACGTTTCTTTCCGCTACGCGAAAAATCTCGCTGGCAGGAAAAGGCAGTGGGCTGGCTAAAACGCTATGGCGCTGCCACGCTGTTATTAAGCTGGATGCCTGTAATAGGCGATTTACTGTGTCTGCTGGCGGGATGGATGCGCATCTCCTGGGGACCGGTGCTCTTTTTTTTGTGCCTTGGCAAGGCGTTACGCTATGTTTTATTGGCATGGGTAACACTACAGGGTATGACGTGGTGGCACTAATTGGTGGAATGAATTCGCGACCTTCAATCGTCAACCATTACAATTATGCTGAGTGACAATTTTTTGACAGGCGGGAGGTCAAATTGATCCCGGACGTATCACAGGCGCTGGCCTGGCTGGAAAACCACCCTCAGGCACTGAAGGGGATTCAGCGTGGGCTTGAGCGCGAAACGCTGCGCGTAAATGCGGATGGTAGCTTAGCGACAACGGGACACCCGAAGGCGTTAGGCTCGGCGCTGACACATAAATGGATCACAACCGATTTCGCCGAAGCGCTGCTGGAGTTCATCACGCCGGTAGACGGTGATATTGATCATATGCTGACGATCATGCGCGATGTGCATCGCTTTACCGCCCGCAACCTCGGCGACGAGCGTATGTGGCCGCTCAGCATGCCGTGCTATATCGAGCAGGGGCAGGATATCGAGCTGGCGCAGTACGGCACCTCTAACGTGGGGCGGATGAAAACGCTGTACCGTGAAGGCCTGAAAAACCGCTACGGCGCACTGATGCAGACGATCTCTGGCGTGCACTACAATTTCTCTCTGCCGATGGCGTTCTGGCAGGCGAAATGCGGTGAAACGGATAAAGACGCGATCTCCGCGGGCTACTTCCGCCTGATCCGCAACTATTACCGTTTTGGCTGGGTTATTCCGTATCTGTTTGGCGCGTCGCCGGCCATCTGTTCATCGTTCCTGCAAGGGAAACCGACCACGCTGCCGTTCGAGAAGACCGAGTGTGGCATGTATTACCTGCCGTACGCGACCTCTCTTCGCCTGAGCGACCTTGGCTATACCAATAAATCGCAAAGCAATCTCGGAATTACGTTTAACGATCTGCACGACTATGTGGCAGGCTTGAAGCGGGCGATCAAAACTCCGTCTGAAGAGTACGAAAAAATCGGCCTCGAAAAAGACGGCAAGCGCCTGCAAATCAACAGCAACGTATTGCAGATTGAGAACGAACTGTATGCGCCGATTCGTCCGAAGCGCGTAACGCGCAGCGGTGAAACGCCGTCGGATGCGCTACAGCGCGGCGGGATTGAATACATTGAAGTGCGCTCGCTGGATATCAACCCGTTCTCGCCGATTGGCGTTGACGAGCAGCAGGTTCGCTTCCTCGATCTGTTTATGGTCTGGTGCGTCCTGGCGGATGCGCCGGAAATGAGTTCCGACGAGCTGCTGTGTACCCGTACCAACTGGAATCGCGTGATTCTGGAAGGGCGTAAGCCGGGCCTGACGTTAGGGATTGGCTGTGAAACGGCGCAGTTCCCGCTCTCTAAGGTGGGGAAAGATCTGTTCAGAGACCTGAAGCGCGTTGCCCAGACGCTGGATAGCGTGTACGGCGGCGAAGCATACCAGAAGGTCTGCGACGAACTGGTTGAAAGCTTTGATAACCCGGAACTGACGTTCTCGGCACGCATTCTGCGTTCTATGATTGAGCAGGGAATTGGCGGCACAGGACGTTCACTGTCAGCGGAGTACCGTGAGATGCTGATGCAGGAGCCGTTAGAGGTTCTGAGCGAAGCGGATTTTGTGGCAGAGCGCGACGCATCCGTTGTGCGTCAGAAAGCGATCGAAGCGGCGGATACGGAGTCGTTTGAGGCGTTTCTGGCGAAGCAGGCTTGAACCAAAAGAAAAAGGCCACATCGCTGTGGCCAAAATATACATCTCTGAATTCAGGGATGATGATAACAAATGCGCGTCTTTCATATACTCAGACGCGCATTCTGTAGAAGAGTTCAGTTTATTTTAAAAAAATCACTATCGGAGGTGACGTATGCCGTTATTAGATAGCTTTACTGTCGACCATACCCGTATGGAAGCACCAGCAGTCCGCGTGGCGAAGACCATGAACACGCCGCACGGCGACACGATCACCGTTTTCGACCTGCGCTTCTGCGTGCCGAATAAAGAAGTGATGCCGGAGAAAGGCATTCACACGCTGGAACACCTGTTCGCCGGCTTCATGCGCGACCACCTGAACGGCAACGGCGTGGAGATCATCGATATCTCTCCGATGGGCTGCCGCACTGGTTTTTACATGAGCCTGATTGGTCAGCCGGAAGAGAAACGCGTTGCGGATGCGTGGAAAGCGGCGATGGAAGACGTGCTGAAGGTGAAAGAGCAGAACCAGATCCCTGAGCTGAACGTTTACCAGTGCGGCACTTACCAGATGCACTCTCTGGAAGAAGCCCAGGACATTGCCCGTCATATCATCGAACGTGATGTTCGTGTAAACAGCAACGACGAACTGGCCCTGCCAAAAGAAAAACTTCAGGAACTGCACATTTAGTATTGTGCCCGTTGATGCCCGGTGGCGCTTCGCTGACCGGGCCTACAATCCTTTATCGATACTGATAATTGTGGATAACCGGGCCGGACAGAGGCCCGGTTATCGTAGGCCGGGTAAGGCGTAGCCGCCACCCGGCAACCCATAAACAGGGTTAATGCGCACCGCCGCCGCCGCTACCGGCACCAAACGGTGGTTTGGCAAACCACACCAGCCCCAGCAGGACGATAAAGATCCCCGCCGATATCCAGAATATCTCGTTTGCCGAGATAATCAGCCCCTGGTTGGTGATTTGCTGGGCAAGCCAGCCGGACGCCTGCTGCTCCGTCATGCCCATCCCCTCAAGCTGGCTATACATCTGCTGAGCGTTAGGGTTGAACGGGTTCACCGCTTCGGTCAGCTGGGCGTGGTGCATCGATTCCCGGTTGGTCCACAGCGTGGTGGTAATCGAGGTCCCGATGGAGCCCGCCAGCGTACGGGTAAAGTTCGACAGGCTCGATGCCGCCGCCATCCGCTCTGGCGGCAAGCCGGAAAGCGTAATGGTGGTCAGCGGCATAAAGAAGCACGCTACGGCAAAGCCCTGAATAAACTGCGGCCACGCGGAGGCGCCAAAGTCCATTCCCGGTTCGAACGTATACGCGCGCCAGTAGAAGCACACGGCGTACATGATGAAGCTGAACGTCACCAGCCTGCGCATGTCGAGCTTATGGGCGAAACGGCCAATAATCGGCGACAGCAGAACCGGAATTAACCCCACCGGCGCGGAGGCCAGCCCCGCCCAGGTTGCGGTATAGCCGTATACCTCCTGCAACAGCTGCGGCAGCAGAACGATCGCGCCGAAGTAGAGCATATAGGCGAGGCTGATACAGAGGCACCCGATGGTGAAGTTTCGCGATTTAAACAGCGAGAGATCGACTATCGGGTTATCGTCCGTCAGCTCCCAGACAATCAGGAAGCTAATGGCGACCACGGCGACCACCGTCAGCACGATGATTTCCGTAGAGGCGAACCAGTCCAGCTCTTTACCCCGGTCGAGCATGATTTGCAGGCTGCCGATGCCGACCACCAGCAGCGCCAGACCGATACCGTCGATCCGCCGCTGTTCGGTTCGCGTTTCGCGACCGCGCAGAGACTGTAGCGTCATCAGCACCACCAGCGCACCGATGGGCACGTTGATAAAGAAGATCCAGCCCCAGTGATAGTTATCGCTGATGTAACCGCCAAGGATAGGCCCGCAAATCGGGGCGACAATCACCGTCATCGACCACAGCGCGAGCGCGATGGAGCGTTTGGCGGGCGGATAGTTGTTCAGCAGCAAACTCTGCGACAACGGGATCAACGGCCCGGCGACAATCCCCTGGATGACGCGGAAGAATATCAGCATCGTCAGGCTGCTGGACATCCCGCAGGCCCAGGAGGCCAGCACGAACAGGATCGTCGACCAGAGGAACAGCTTCACTTCACCGACGCGCTTCGCCAGCCAGCCGGTGATGGGGATGGAGATGGCGTTCGCCACCCCGAACGAGGTAATGACCCAGGTCCCCTGGCTCAGCGATGAGCCAAGGTTCCCGGCGATGGTTGGGATCGCCACGTTTGCGATGGTGGAGTCCAGCACCTGCATGAATGTCGCCAGCGACAGCGCAATGGTCATAATGACCAGCTGCGCCCCCTCCAGCGGTTTTTGCGGCTTTTGCTGTTGCATAACGCTCACCTTCGGATTAACCGGCGTTTGCCTTCACGATGTCATCGATCAGCTTATTAACCGGATCGAGGCTAATTTCACGGGCGTTACTTTCATAAGCTGGCGTGCTGCGCACCTGATTTGCGAGGATCTGACCGTCGCGGTTGGCGGTATCAACCGTCACCAGCGTGGAAAGGCCAATTCGCAGCGGATGGTCCGCCAGCTGTTTGGCATCCAGTTCAATACGCACGGGCAGGCGCTGTACCACTTTGATCCAGTTGCCGGTGGCGTTCTGCGCAGGCAGCAGGCTGAACGCGCTGCCGGTCCCCATGTCCAGACCGACCACTTTACCGGTGTACTTCACGTCATCGCCGTAGATATCGCTGACCACGGTTGCGGTCTGGCCGATACGCATATGCGCCAGCTGGGTCTCTTTGAAGTTCGCATCCACCCACAGATTGTTCGCCGGAACGACCGCCATCAGCGGCGTGGTGGTGCCAATCTGCGCGCCGGGCTGTACGGAACGACGGGAAACGTAGCCGGTCATCGGGCTGACGATTTTGGTACGTTGCAGGGCAAGCCATGCGTTGCGTACTTCGGTCGCCGCCTGTTTCACCGCCGGCTGGTTTTCCAGAGAGGTGCCCAGTACCATCGCCTGGTTAGCGTTGTACTGCTGAATAGCCACGTCCAGCTGCGCCTGTGCGCTGGCCACCGCATCGCGGGCGTGCTGCAACTCTTCACGGCCAATCAGGTTGGCGGTGCCGAGAGGAACACGACGCTTAAGGTCGCTTTGCGCCTGGGCCAGGGCCGTTTTCTGCACGTCGATACTGGCCTGAAGCTGTTTGCTGTTGATCATCAGCTGGCGGGTCTGGCGAACGCTGGAGGCCAGCGCCGTCTGTGCTTTTTCAAACGCCTGTTGGGCGTCGGTCGGGTCGAGCGTGACCAGCACATCCCCTTTTTTCACAAAGTCGGTGTTGTCAGCCCAGACTTTCGTCACGCTGCCCGACACCTGTGCCATGATTTGAACCTGATTCCCTGCCACGTATGCATCGTCTGTCTCTTCAACATGACGCAATACTAAAAACCAATAAATCCCATATGCCACGGCAATAATAATAAAGAGCAAGGTCAGCAGAATAAGGGCGCTCTTACGTTTGCCCTTCTTGTTAACCGGTTGCTGCGGGGGAGTGTTCTCCGCATTTGCGCTCATTGTTGTTCTCCACGATCTTTTTATTTTCACATCGGCTGAGCCGACCTGTTGTCAGAAAGGCCAGCAGTTTCACGTGCTGGCCTGTCAGTTTTTCTTTTGAAATCTGGATGGTTGAGCGGATCGTCGCGTTAGCGCAGCGCCTCAAGAATGACGCCATCTTCATCCATCTGATCCAGACGGGTGAGCAGCTTGCGAGTAATGTGCTCAAGCTGGTCGCGCTCGGCGGTGCTGAGGGCGGACCAGAGCTGGTGCAGGCAGTTATGCTGCGGGGGCAGCACTTCGCGCAGGAATTCGTGACCTTTCTCGGTCAGTTGCAGATGCAGGCAGCGGCGATCGTTATCGCTTTCACGGCGTTCGATCCAGCCGCGCTTCTCCAGCTCATCAGCAATACGGGTGGCATTGGTACGGGATGAACCCAGCGCGCAGCTCAGTTCAGACGGCTGAATGCTGTGGTTTTCCTGAGACTCAAGCGTAATCAACGCCATAAATAACGTCTCGTTAATCCCTTGCGCTTTCAGCATCTTATTACGATTTTCCAGCAGCTTACCCTGCATGTGCATGCACAGGCGAGTCAGCAGGATCTCCTGATACGGGAAGTCCTCATGACGACTGGCGCGGAACTTAAGCATTTGTTCAATGGGCGTAAACGAACTATCCATTTTGGGCATAACCTCATTAATTACAGCCGATATAGTAACGATAGTGACAAATAATGTAAATGAATTATTTGTGCGGTTATATCCGCCAAACGAATGTCACCATCAGAAAGCGCCGGGTAAATCCGTGACCCGGTGAGCACAGAAAGCGTGGGGTGTATACCCGCGAAAGAGGGGATGTGAGGACAGGGGTCTGAACTATTCATGCCGGTAGTAAATATGTCACCCACAGTAAAATTTCTGGGATAAATGATTACCGTTACATTAACAGATGCAGGCCCCCTTTACACCCCAGGGGGCCCAAAGCAATGTAAAACTTAGTGAATTGCTTCCTGGCGGTGGTAGCCGCGCCACCACACCAGCAGATTTATCGCCGCGACGATGGCGCCGATGGCGCACACGCCCGTCCAGCCCGCATGCTGCCAGGCGGAGGCTGAGATCAACGAGCCCGCCGCGCCGCCGATAAAGTAGCTGGTCATATATCCGGCCGTCAGGCGGTTACGTGCGTCCGGCTTCACGCGGTAAATAACGGTCTGGTTGGTGATGTGTACGCCCTGCACGGTGAGGTCGAGCACCAGAATACCGACGATCAGCGCCAGCACTGAGACGTGTCCGTACCAGATGGCCGCCCAGGAGAGCAGGAGCAACACCAGCCCGGCGGAGGTGGTCATATGCGATTTGCCTTTGTCGGCCAGCCCACCGGCCGGGCGTGCGCCCAGCGCGCCAGCCGCGCCTGCCAGCCCAAACAGGCCAATCACCCCTTCTGAGTAGTTAAACGGCGGTGCGGCGAGCAGAAATGCCATCGACGTCCATAAGATGCTGAAGTTAGCGAAGGTAAGACACCCCAGAATGGCGCGCGTGCGCAGGAGTTTATCCTGCGTAAAGAGGCTGAAAACGGAGGCGAGAAGCTGGGGATAGTTCAGGTGATTCTCCTGCTTCACTTTCGGCAGGCCGCGCCACAGCGCCAGCGCCATGATAACCATCAGCACGCTCGCCACCCAGTAGACGGTGCGCCAGCCGCCGAGGCTCGCCAGCAGCCCGGCAACGGTTCGCGCCAGCAGGATGCCCAGCAGCAGGCCGCTCATGATAGTGCCGACCACTTTGCCGCGTTTTTCCGGGGACGCCAGCGTAGCGGCAAGGGGAACCAGAATTTGTGCCACCACGGAGAACAGGCCGGTCAGCGCGGTGCCAATAATCATCATCGTTAACGACTGGCTGCTGGCAGTGATCAACATCCCGCCTGCCGCCAGAAGCGTCATAGAGACGATAAGCATCCGGCGCTCAAACATATCGCCCAATGGCACCAGGAACAGCAGCCCTGCCGCATAGCCGAGTTGCGCAGCGGTGACGATAAAGCCGGCGGAGCTGGCGGAAAGATCGAAGGCGCGCGCGATAGTATCAAGCAGAGGCTGCGCGTAATAGTTGCTGGCGACTGCCAGACCCGTTGCCACGGACATTAAAAGGATGAGCGCGGGGCTAAGCCCCTGAGATGTTTTTGTCATTAGTTTCAGGAATCGTGAGTTAAGTGATTATTTTTCCGGAAACATAATAACCAATGATTGAGAATGTTGGGGGATTGTTATGTGTGTGTTTGTGCGGTTATCCCCCTCACCCCAGCCCTCTCCCTAAAGGGTAGAGGGTTAGGGTGAGGGGTAAGGTTATGTTGTATTTTTACTTCTGCGCCGCAAGCGCCTCTTTCACCCAGCCATCAAACTGCTGCTGGTGAGCTTTGATCCAGCCATCCACGTGGCCTTTAATATCGGCTTCGGACGATTTACCCGCGTGCATCATCGCGTTCTGGGCGTTGATGTCCGCCAGCGGCAGCTTCATCACCGAGAACAATTTCGCCGCAGCCGGGTTTTTCTCTGCCCAGGCTTTGTTCGCCACGATATGCATGGTGTTAACCGGGAAGCCATAGTTCATGCCGTTCGGCAGTTTGGTGTCGATATCTTTCTGCTCGCCCGGCAGGGAGGAGAAGGGCACCTGCAACCACACCACGTCTTTGCCCGGCTTCAGCACGTCGCTCACCCAGTACGGCGTCCAGGTGTAGTAGATCACCGGCTTGCCCTCTTTAAAGCGGGCGATGGTGTCGGCCATCATCGCGGAGTAATTGCCGTGACTCACGTCGACGGTTTTCGCCAGATCGAACGCTTTGTTCTGGTGGTTAATCACCGCTTCACAGCCCCAGCCCGGTGAACAGCCCATCATGTCCGCTTTGCCGTCACCGTTGGTGTCGAACAGTCTGGCGATCTTCGGATCTTTCAGCTGTTCAATATTGGTGATGTGGTACTGGTCGGCGGTTTTCTTGTCGATCAGATAGCCCTGCGCCGCGCCGGTCACGAAGGTGCCTTCGCGATAGAATTTCTTGTCACCGCCTGCGGCAGCAAACATATCGTCGTGCAATGGCTGCCAGTTCACGGCGGTAAAGGTGGCATCACCGGAGGCAATCGAGGTGTAGCCCACGTTGTAATCCACTTCGCTGGCGGTATTTACGGTATAGCCCAGCTTCTCCAGCGCGCGGCTGACGAGCTGCGTCTGGAAGGACTCTTCCGAAATGGTGCTTTGCACCGGCTGCACGGTAATGCCTTTGCCCGGCAGGTCAGCGGCAAACGCGCTGGTGGAGACAAGGGTCGCAAACGCTGTGGCAAAAAGTACGTTATGTCGCATCGTTGTTCCTTATTTTGTGAAGGGGCGGGTGAGTAACCCGACAGGGCCGGTGGTGTACCAGCGACGGTTGCCGCGACTGCGTGAATCACGACCGACAGCCTGGGTCAGGCGGTCAAGAATGATGGCAAGGATCACAATCCCGACGCCGCCGACGGTCGCCAGCCCCATATCAAGACGGCCAATACCGCGCAGTACCATCTGGCCTAACCCGCCAACGGCAATCATCGAGGCGATTACCACCATGGACAGCGCCAGCATCAGGGTCTGGTTCACGCCTGCCATAATGGTCGGCATCGCCAGCGGAAGCTGAACCTTGAACAGCATCTGACGCGGGCTGGCGCCGAACGAGCGCGAGGCCTCAATCAGATCCGCAGGCACCTGGTTAATGCCCAGGATCGTCAGGCGAATAATCGGCGGCAGGGCGAAGATTATGGTCACCACTACCCCCGGCACGTTACCGATACCGAACAGCATGACGATAGGCACCAGGTAAACGAACGCCGGCGTGGTCTGCATCGCATCCAGCAGCGGGCGAATAATTTTCGCGGCCCGCGGGCTGCGCGCCAGCCAGATCCCCATCGGTAGCCCGATGACAATGCAGAAGAGCAGGGCGGTCAGCACCAGCGCCAGGGTAATCATCGCCTGAGACCACGCGCCAATCGCGCCGATGGCGATCAGAGAGATCAGCGTGGCGACGCCCATCCCCGCGCTACCGAACTGCCACGCGATCAGCGAGAACAGGATTATCGCCACGGGCGCAGGCATGCCTAGCATCAGCTGCTGGAAGCCGTTCAGGATGTAATCCACCGGGATGCGGATCCCCTGGAACACCGGGCGGAAGTGGGTAACGACCCAGTCGATCCCCTCCGTCACCCAGCTGTCCAGCGGGATCAGCGTCTTGTGGAACGGATCCATAATATTGAAATGCTCTGGCGCAGGCGCAGGTGCGCTGTTGAGCCAGTCTGCCGCGCCGCCGCCGTCGGCAGGTGCGGGCGTGGAACCCCACGCATCGGCAGATTGCGCCGCGCTGTCCGCAGCGTCAGTGGTACCCCATGGGTTTGATTGATCAGCCATTGTTTGCCCCCTCGCGATCTAAAGCCTGTAGCAACATCCGTTTTGAAATGATGCCAACGTACTGTTGTTCTTCACCGACAACCGGCACGGCGCAAGGCGCCTGACCCACGTGAGAGAGCAACTCGCTGAGCGGCGTTTCGGCGTCCACGGCAAGCGGAGCGTCAATCAACGCCGCATCGATTCCCTGGTTTTCGCTCAGGGCGGTTTTCAGAGAGTCGATGGAGACAACGCCGACAAATTTGTTGCCGCGTTCAACCAGATAACCGTATTCACGATCTTCATCCTGCAACAGCTTCAGCGCGGAACGCGGGCCGAAACCTGGCGTTTTTCGAATAATGCCGTTTGGCGTTCGGCGGGCAATATCTTTTGCACTAAATACGTGGCTAATATCCACGCCGCGGAAGAAGGTGCGCACATAATCATTTGCCGGATTATTGAGAATTTCATCCGGCGTACCGACCTGCACCACCTCGCCATTTTGCATAATGGCAATTCGATCGCCAATACGCATGGCTTCATCCAGATCGTGAGAAATAAACACGATGGTGCGCTGATGTTTGGCCTGTAATTTTACCAGCTCATCCTGCATCTCGGTGCGAATTAAGGGATCGAGCGCCGAGAAAGCTTCGTCCATTAATAAAATATCTGGATTAATGGCTAATGCGCGGGCTAATCCCACGCGCTGACGCATGCCGCCCGACAGCTCATCCGGGTAGGCATGAGCGTAATTTTCCAGCCCAACCTGACGCAGCGCATCAAGGGCTTTTTCCTGACGTTCCTGAGCGGGCGTGCCGGCTAACTCCATGCCGAAGGCGGTATTATCGAGCACCGTCATGTGCGGCATCAGCGCAAATGACTGAAACACCATCGCAATTTTCTTTCTGCGCACCTCGCGGAGTTCTGCGTCTGAGATTCTGGCGATATCCACGCCGTCAATCAGCACCTGTCCGCGGGTGGGTTCAATCAGGCGATTGAGAAGGCGAACCATAGTGGATTTACCCGAACCGGATAATCCCATGATGACAAAAATCTCGCCTTCTTCAATGGCCAGACTGGCGTCTTTAACGCCAAGCGATAGCCCGGTTTTTTCCAGAATTTGCTCTTTCGAAAGGCCTTTCTCAATATATTTGAAAGCACGCTGCGGGTGCTCACCAAATACTTTATAAAGATTTTTCACTTCTAATTTAATTGCCATGCAATAGAGAGTGTCCTGTTATTTGTTTATGTCGATATGATTACCAAGGTAAATAGTTAACTGGCATTACCCTAACATACTCAGAATCTGAGACAACCCTGAGCGGGCATGAGGTCGGAATTTTGCCACAAGCGAAACGGCTGAATTTCCCATGAATAAAGGGCTGAGGGCGGTTTGAATTTTTCTCAATTTTTTGCTGCTGCATGGGGAAATTTCGCCTGCATCGGTGTGATTCAGGCGAATATGACGTGGAAATTACAGTGTAGTACGTAGTGAAATATTCGGCCGGGAATAATGAACTTTATATTTAATTAACGAACGTTAATTCACTCATTAAAAATCCCAGTCCTCATCTTCCGTCTCCACCGCTTTACCCATCACGTACGATGAGCCGGACCCGGAAAAGAAGTCGTGGTTTTCATCCGCGTTGGGCGACAGCGCCGCGAGGATCGCCGGGTTCACCTCCGCCATCTCCGGCGGGAAAAGCGCCTCGTAGCCCAGGTTCATCAGCGCCTTATTGGCGTTGTAGCAGAGGAACGCTTTTACGTCCTCTTCCCAGCCCGTTCCGGCGTACAGTTCTTCGGTATAGCTCAGCTCGTTGTCGTACAGATCCATCAGCAAATCGAGCGCAAATCCCTTCAGCTCCTCCTGCTTCGCTGCGCTGACTTTTTCAAGCCCTTTCTGGTACTTATAGCCGATGTAATACCCGTGTACCGCTTCATCCCTGATGATGAGGCGAATCAAATCGGCGGTATTGGTGAGCTTGCCCCGGCTCGACCAGTACATGGGCAGCCAGAAGCCGGAATAGAAGAGAAAAGATTCCAGGAACACGCTGGCGATCTTTTTCTTCAGCGGCTCGTCGGCGCGGTAATACTCCAGCACCAGCTCCGCCTTCCGCTGCAATGACGCGCTCTCTTCACTCCAGGCGTAGGCCGCGTCAACGTCTCTGGTCTGGCATAGCGTCGAGAAAATCGAGCTGTAGGAGCGGGCATGGACCGCCTCCATAAAGCTGATATTCGACATCACCGCCTCTTCGTGCGGCGTCAGCGCATCGCTCATCAGCGCGGGGGCACCCACGGTGTTCTGAATCGTGTCCAGCAGCGTCAGGCCGGTAAAGACGCGGATTGTCAGCTGCTGCTCGGCGTGGCTGAGCGTTTGCCAGGCCGGAATATCGTTGGAGAGCGGCACCTTTTCCGGCAGCCAGAAGTTGCTGGTCAGGCGATTCCACACCTCCAGGTCTTTATCGTCCTGAATCTTGTTCCAGTTAACGGCACTCACGCGTGACAGTTTCATCCTTTCTCCTTACAGCGCGCAGGACACGCAGCCTTCGATTTCGGTGCCTTCCAGCGCGAGCTGGCGCAGGCGAATGTAGTACAGCGTTTTGATGCCTTTCTTCCAGGCATAAATTTGCGCCTTATTGATATCCCGCGTGGTGGCGGTATCCGGGAAGAAGAGCGTCAGCGACAACCCCTGATCCACGTGTTTTGTCGCCTCGGCGTAGGTATCAATGATTTTCTCCGGCCCGATCTCATAGGCGTCCTGATAGAGCGCCAGATTGTCGTTGGTCATAAACGGGGCAGGGTAGTAGACGCGCCCGGTTTTGCCTTCCTTGCGGATTTCAATCTTCGACACGATCGGGTGAATGCTCGACGTGGCGTGATTGATATAGGAAATAGAGCCGGTCGGCGGCACTGCCTGAAGGTTCTGGTTATAGATGCCGTAGCGCATCACATCGTCGCGCAGCTGCTGCCACATCTCGCGCGTCGCCAGGGTAATGCCGGCGCGGTCAAACAGCGCGCGCACTTTTTCGGTTTTCGGCTGCCAGTCGCCTTCCAGATACTGGCTGAAATATTCCCCGCTGGCGTAGCGCGACTGCTCAAAGCCTGCGAACCGCTGGCTGCGCTCGCGCGCCAGCATCATTGAGGTATGCAGCGCATGCCAGGTGATGGTGTAGAAATAGAGATTCGTGAAATCCAGCCCTTCCGGGCTGCCGTAGGCGATGCCTTCCCGCGCCAGGTAGCCGTGCAGGTTCATCTGCCCCAGGCCGATGGCGTGCGACGCGGCGTTGCCCGCCTCAATGGACGGCACGCTGCGGATGTGGCTCATGTCCGATACCGCCGTCAGCCCGCGAACGGCGGTTTCCACCGTGCGGCCAAAATCTGGCGAATCCATGGTGTGGGCAATATTCAGCGACCCGAGGTTACAGGAGATATCTTTGCCGATGTCCGCGTAGTCGAGGTTTTCGTCATAGGTGGAGGTGCTGTTGACCTGCAAAATCTCCGAGCACAGGTTGCTCATGTTGATGCGCCCGGCAATCGGGCTGGCGCGGTTAACCGTATCCTCGTACATGATGTACGGGTAGCCGGACTCAAACTGAATTTCCGCAAGCGTCTGGAAGAAATCGCGGGCGTTGATGTACTTCTTGCGGATGCGATCGTCTGCAACCAGCTCGTCATAAAGCTCGCTTATCGCC
Source organism: Enterobacter cloacae complex sp. P15RS (assembly GCF_014895905.1). Classification (NCBI taxonomy): domain Bacteria; kingdom Pseudomonadati; phylum Pseudomonadota; class Gammaproteobacteria; order Enterobacterales; family Enterobacteriaceae; genus Enterobacter; species Enterobacter cloacae complex sp. P15RS. The sequence goes on from NZ_JADBQL010000013.1 coordinate 298,618, forward strand.
ACGTCGCCAAACGCTTTGCCGTAGATCCGTTCAATGTCATACGGCGAGAACAGCGCCATGTCGGCATTCTCTTTGGCCAGCTTAAAGGTGATATCCGGGATAACCACACCGAGCGACAGGGTTTTGATGCGGATTTTTTCGTCGGCGTTTTCACGTTTGGTATCGAGAAAACGCAGAATATCCGGGTGGTGCGCGTGCAGATAAACCGCGCCCGCACCCTGGCGTGCGCCAAGCTGGTTGGCGTAGGAGAAGGCATCTTCCAGCATCTTCATCACCGGGATGACGCCGGAAGACTGGTTTTCGATGCGTTTGATCGGCGCGCCCGCTTCCCGCAGGTTTGAGAGCAGAAACGCCACGCCGCCGCCGCGTTTCGACAGCTGTAGCGCCGAATTCACCGCACGGCCAATCGACTCCATATTGTCTTCAATACGCAGCAGGAAGCAGGAGACCAGCTCGCCGCGCTGGGCTTTGCCGCAGTTAAGGAAGGTTGGCGTGGCAGGCTGGAAGCGGCCTGAGAGGATCTCCTCCGTCAGCCTTTCGGCCAGGGTTTCATCGCCCTGCGCCAGCGTCAGGGCCACCATGACCACCCGATCTTCAAAGCTTTCTAAATAGCGTTTGCCGTCGAAGGTTTTCAGGGTGTAGCTGGTGTAATACTTCCATGCGCCAAGAAACGTCTGGAAGCGAAAACCGCTGGCGTGCGCATGTGCAAACAATGCCTCCACGAAGGCGCGATCGTAGCGAGTCAGGACGCGCTCTTCGTAATATCCCTCTTTTACCAGATAGTCGAGACGTTCCCGCTGGCTGCCAAAGGTAACGCTGTTCGGGCGTACGTGGGCGGCAAAAAAGGCGTCCACCGCCTCACGATCTTTATCGAGCTGAATGCGCCCCTCGCGGTCGTAGAGGTTAAGCATTGCGTTTAATGCGTGGTAATCCGGCGTCGCCTGAATCACGCGTTCTGCGGTTGTCGTTGCCAAAATTCGTTCACTCCTTTACGCACGTTCTCTACGTCCTGCTGTGTCCCCATCAGTTCAAAACGATAGAGATACGGCACGCCGCATTTTTGAGAGATGACATCCCCGGCGCGGGCAAAGGCCTCGCCGAAATTACGATTGCCCGCCGCAATCACGCCGCGAATCAGCTGTCGGTTATGGGGATCGTTCAGAAAGCGGATCACCTGACGGGGAACAGCCCCCGCGGTGCCGCCGCCGCCATAGCTCGGCACCACCAGTATGTAAGGTTCGTCTACCTGAATACGCTCCCGCTCGTTCAGCGGGATGCGTATCGCAGGCAGCCCGAGGCGCTCCATAAACCGAAGCGTGTTTTCCGAGCTGCTGGAAAAGTAGACCAGCCTGCTCATGCACTGACGGCCTGAGCGGCAAGACGGTTGATCATGTCCGGGCGAAAGCCAGACCAGCTGGTATCACCGGCAACCACCACCGGAAGCTGACGAAAACCCTGCGCACGCAGGATGTCAGCCGCGTCGGGCACCTGATCAAGATTGACCATCTCAAATGCCACGCCGCGGCTCTCCATCGCCCGTTTCGTGGCGTGGCACTGAACACAATCGTTACGAGTGTAAATAATAATGCTCATGATTCGTATTTCCATTTAGAATGAGAGAACGGCGCGAGTAAACGCGTCATGTTGTGTGTATCTGTCTAAAGGGAATACTAGATGTAGTTGCGATAAGTTTCAACCACACAAGATATGGGAAATTTAGATTGATAAGGCCCTAATGATGAGCCCGGCGGGGCAGGGCGTGCTGTGCATGTTTTTCAGGCTTTCCGGCAAAGAAAAGCCCCGGCGCCAGGGGCAACCGGGGCTAAGAACTCGCGCTTACTTACGCAGGCTAAGCAGGGCGCCGACAAAAATACCGACTGCCGCCACCGTTCCCAGCGTACACAGCGGTTTTTCACGTACGAAGGTGGTGGCGCAGCTGGCCATGTCGCAGGCCGCCTGGGTGGTACGTGAGCGGCCATTCATCCTTGCGCGCGTTTCACGCAGCAGAGACTGAGCCTTACGTTTCGCGGCATCTGTTTCATCCTTCGCATCAGAGCCCCAGGATTTCAGCACCGCTTCCAGCGTATCCGCTAATTGGCTGACATCATTACGAATATCCTGAGTGTCGTCGTTAATATCGTTTCGGTTCGGTCTGTTAAACATACGATCCTCCATAATTTGTGTTCCCGTTTAGTTTAGTTCAGAAATTTAATATCTGAAGCCAGTAACGGGTTATCGGGCAGTTTATGGAATATTCTGAAAGCCCTGCTAATGCTGAATACTGTAAGGTTGCCCGGCAGGTATGATAATGAGGAAGAGATATGTATTTACGACCCGATGAGGTGGCGCGCGTTCTTGAAAAAGAAGGGTTCACCATGGATGAGGTAACATCAAAAGCGTACGGATATCGCCGTGGCGAGAATTATGTTTACGTTAACCGTGAAGCAAGAATGGGGCGTACTGCTCTCATTATTCACCCGACACTGAAAGACAGAAGCCTGTCATTTGCTGAGCCCGCCTCGGATATTAAAACCTGCGATCATTATCAGCAATTTCCGCTCTATTTAGGCGGCGAGACGCATGAACATTATGGTATTCCGCACGGTTTCAGCTCGCGTATGGCGCTGGAGCGGTTCCTGAAAGGGCTGTTTGGCGACGTACAATAACTCTGCGACTGGCATGTGCCAGTCGCCTCACCTTACGCTTTGGCCTGGCTATAGGGGCTGACTTTAAACAGGCGACGGCAGTAGTCAAGAAAGTAACCGTACACCGCACCCATCAGCATTGATACCACGATATTCGAACTTACCGCGGCGGCGATTTGATGCCAGTCTGCGCCCACCGTCAGCAAAATAACCACATACACCGGGGACTGGAACGTTACATAGGCCAGCACGTCAGCCAGGTTTTTTACCCAACCTGCTGGGCTAATACGCCGGGCATAACGCATCACCGCATCGCGATACAGTCCGTACGGCCAGGCGATCATAATATTCACCGGAATGGCCACCAGGCGCGACGAGAGGGACTGCTCAAAGGACATTCCCGACAGAAATATTTCAATCAGCATGTTCACGACGGAACAGTAAACGACCATCGCGAAGGTATCCGCTACCGCATGGCGCAGGCGAGACTGCGGTGAGAACATGTCTGAACTCCTCGAACAGGACAAAAAAGTGGCGTTTTACCTGCGGCGTTTAGTGCTTTAGGTTGGTTTGTTTTGAGTGTATAGCGTATCTCTCTGGCTTTTAACTAACAAGTAGTGATTAATCTTTATTTAGTGGCGCTTTGTCCATAAAATTCTCTAAAGTCGTCTGTTTTTTGCGCGCTTCGTTATTTTCTTTCCCATCAACTTTTTTGTTAAAAGAAATCAATCCATTAGCTTATCTAAGCACGCGTGAAACGTTTGTTGTACGAGCGTTTAAGGGCGGTTTTTTGAACGGTTTTAAACAGGCGTTTTTGACCAGATGCAGGACGGTATATTACGCATTATAACTGACGGATAATTCCGGGTTATATTAACGGGATATTCTAAAACATTTACAATAATGTCAAAACGACAGGGTGGGTAGATATCAGAACAAAAATCAATTATTCTGTTGCCTGATTTATGTTATACACACGAAGAAAGGTTTCTCATTATTATGGCTTTAACGTTACAGAATCTTAATAATATCCGTACGCTCCGGGCGCTGGCGCGTGAATTATCCATGGATGTTCTGGAAGAAATGCTGGAAAAAGTCCGGATGGTCACGGAAGAAAAACGCAGCGAGCAGGCTGAATTAGAGCGTCAACGCGCTGAGCAGCAGGAAAAAATTAATGCTCTGCTGGAACTGATGAAGGCTGACGGTATTTCCCCGAGCGATCTGTTAGGCGGTGAACTGGCTCATGCGGGCCAGCCGGCTAAAAAACGTAAAGCGCGTGCGGCGAAATATCGTTTCATCGATGCGAACGGTGAAGAGAAAACGTGGACCGGTCAGGGACGTACGCCAAAGCCCATTGCGAACGCGCTGGCAAACGGTAAATCTCTGGACGATTTCCTGATCTGATGATAATTCGGGCGGTGTATTCCGCCCGGTTATTGACTCAGCAGACGCCAAAGTCACCTTCTTCGGAGTACAGAACCACGTTCGCCGCTTTCAGGTTATATTTCTCGCCCTGCTCATTGCTGGCCTGTACGGCCACAATATTTTCACCATTCACTTCGATCACTTTCAGTTTCGGACCGCCCTGACGCGGTTGAACATAATCGCCGACAGAAAACATAGCACCTCCTCACGTTGTTATGATCTTCACCATAGCCCACCTCCTGGGGCGGGGTACAGTCTAATCTTGCAAATACCCCTTATCAGGTACGCCGGTTCCACGGCATCACTTTCAGCAGTCGCGCCATGCCGCAAAAACCCGTCACACCGGCAAACAGCAGCCCGGCGCCCACAAAACCGCTCAGCAGGAAAAAGGCGCTGGAGACGCTGTAGCCCAGCACCACGCCGCAGAGGATCAGCAGCCCGGCGGCGATCTGCACCTGACGCATCAGCGGAAGGGGTTGCGATCTGTCTTCAACGGTCAGCAGCCCGGCCTGCTTCCAGCCCTGAATACCCCCCTCAACCACAAAGGCGTTTGCAGGGGACGCTGCCCGGGCAAGGCGAGCGGCATTGTTTGAGGTTCGCGCGCCGGACTGACAGTGGAAAATCACCGTTTCTCCCGGCGCTGGGTTTAGCCCGCCGGGTAACGAATCCAGCGGGATGGAGTGCGCCGCCGGAATGTGCTCGCGGGCAAATTCGTCGGCGTCGCGAATATCGATGAGTTTAGCGCCCTCTGCAATCAGCGCGCTTGCCTGCCGGGGCGTAATAAGGGGAAGAGACATTGTGTTTCCTTACGGTCATTTTCAGAACAGTAGAGCATTTAAGGCAAGGTTTAAGCCAGTGTAAAGAGGGTAAAGGCAGGTAAAAGCGCGAGTGCCGAATGGCAGTTACCCGTAAACTGGCTACGCTTAGAGTTGTGTCTTTTATACTTTTCAATTGGTTAGCTTGCACGGAGTTTTTATGGGTTTTTGGCGTGTTGTTTTTACGATTATTCTCCCGCCGCTGGGCGTGCTGCTTGGCAAGGGACTGGGCTGGGCGTTCATCCTGAATATCCTTCTGACCATCCTGGGTTACTTCCCGGGCCTTATCCACGCGTTTTGGGTTCAGACGAAAAGCTAAATACGCCACAGTAAGTCACTGTAGATCCGGGTCAGCGCGCCCTCGGGGCCAAACTGCTGTTTGATCCAGCGCGTGACCTGACCGGTCGCCGCATGCTGCGTGGCGAGCAGCATGCGCGAGTCCTGGCGCGGATTATCGATCCGTCGCGTCACCAGCAGCCCGTCCTCTACCGCCTCCCGCGTCATATATTCCGGTAAAAATCCAATACCTTCCCCCAGGATCTGACACTGACATTTGGTGTTGAAGTCCGGTACCAGAATCGCCTCCTGGCCATGAAGCAGCCAGCCGACCTTCTTGTTGATGGTGTGCGCAGTGTCCTCGACCATGATATTGGGATACAGACGCAGCTGACTTTCAGAAATGGGCTCAGGGGCGAACGCCAGCGGATGCGTCGGAGCGATGGCAAATACCCAGCGGATCGCGCCTATTTCGGTGTAATCGATGCCGCCGCCGTCCAGCAGCGTATCCGGCGCGCCAATGGCAATGTTGGCCTGATTATTAATGATGGAATCCCAGACGCCGTTGTACACCTCGGTCGTCACCGTGATCTGGCAGGTGGGAAACTGTTTTTTCAGCACCTGGAGCAAACGCGCGGTATGGCGTGGCGTATACAAAAGCTGATTAATGCAGATGCGCACCCGCGTCTCAATGCCCTGCGAAATGGTATCAATCCCGCGCTTGATGGCGTGAAAGTCATTCAGCAGGTCGGTCGCTTTACGATAAAAGTAAAAGCCGGATTCGGTCAGCTCAATGCTGCGCGTGTTGCGTACAAACAGCACCACGTCCAGCCCGGTCTCCATGCGTTTAATGGTGTAGCTGATGGCGGAGGTGGTCACGCCCAGCTCGGCAGCAGCTTTGCTAAAACTGCCAAAACGCGCCGCGGTGGTGAAGGCCAGCAAATTCTCTTCGGTAAAGATGGAATTCATATCACAGCATCCTCAGCCATCAGTTTTGAACATATTTTAACAACGACGTTACATCAAATTTGATGCCGGTCACAGTTCTGGCTTTTCACGCAGATCCGCGTCATGTAAGGCTTTTTCAGCCATAAGGATAATGCAGCCTGAGGTGCCTGAACGCGGTAAAACATAAGAAAAAGGTTGCACAGACGCACGTTTTTGCCTGACCGTTGAATTTAACTCAACAATGAATTGCGTGTCGATGAATCATTTTTAAGCGGATTCTTTTATGAACAGCCTGTTGCTATTCTCAGGTCATCAGAAGTGACACATAGGGAGTCTTAATATGTCTGCAACTGCACTGGTTACAGAATTTCTGCTGGCGGCAGAAGAGGGCAATATCGATGCGCTAAAAGCCTGCCTGAAGAAAGGCGTGGATATTAACGCGACCAACCGCCAGAAAAGAACCGCCGTTATTATTGCCAGCCTGAAAAAGCATTACGCCTGCGTGGAATTTTTAATTGCCGCCGGGGCGGATATTGATAAACAGGACCAGACCTGCTTTAACCCCTTCCTGATTAGCTGCCTGACCAATGATTTAACCCTGTTGCGCATTGTTCTTCCGGCGGAGCCGGATCTCGACCGTCTGACGCGTTTTGGCGGCGTGGGTATAACCCCTGCCAGTGAAAAAGGGCACGTTGACATCGTGCGCGAGCTGCTGGAAAAAACCGATATTAACGTCAACCACACCAACTTTGTCGGCTGGACGCCGCTGCTGGAAGCCATCGTGCTGAATGACGGCGGCGCGAAGCAGCAGGAAATTGTGAAGCTGCTGCTGGACCACGGCGCGAATCCGCACATGACCGATAAATACGGCAAAACCCCGCTCGAACTGGCGCGGGAAAAAGGCTTCAACGCGATAGCAGACCTGCTGCTGGCGGCAGGCGCATAGCGCAATTGGCCAGCCTTTTCCGGCTGGCCATTAATCAAAAACGCATTGTTACCGACGTGCTTTTAGCACGACGGCGGCCCCCTTTTATCTTAAACAGGTGAAAATAATGCCAACCAAAATCGTCATAAAAAAGAACACGTATTTTGATTCGGTTTCCTTAATGTCGGTCTCCACCAAAGCCAATAAACTGCCGGGCGTCGAACAGGCATTTGTGGCGATGGCGACGGAAATGAATAAAGGCGTTCTGAAAAATCTCGGGCTGCTCACGCCGGAATTAGCAGAAGCCAAAAATGGCGACCTGATGATCGTGATTAAAGGCGATGCGGCGAACGATGAAACGCTGGCGGAAATAGAAGCCTTATTTACCCGCAAAGCGAGCAGCGGCGCCCATGAAGCACGCTACGCGACGATTGCCAGCGCCAAAACCCATCGCCCGGACAGCAACCTGGCGGTGATTTCCGTCAACGGCACCTTTGCCGCCCGCGAAGCGCGTCAGGCGCTGGAAAACGATCTTAACGTCATGCTGTTCTCCGATAACGTGTCGCTGGACGACGAGCTGGCGCTGAAGCAGCTGGCGCATGAGAAAGGGCTGCTGCTGATGGGGCCAGACTGCGGGACCGCCATCATCAACGGTGCGGGGCTGTGCTTCGCCAACGCGGTCCGTCGCGGGCCGATTGGGATTGTGGGCGCCTCCGGCACCGGCAGCCAGGAGCTGAGCGTACGCATTCACGAGTTCGGCGGCGGCGTGTCGCAGCTGATCGGCACCGGCGGGCGCGATCTCAGCGAGAAAATCGGCGGTCTCATGATGCTCGACGCCATCGACATGCTTGAGGCGGATGAGGGCACCCAGGTGATTGCGCTCATCTCCAAGCCGCCTGCACCCGCGGTGGCCGGGAAAGTGCTGGCCCGCGCGCGCGCCTGCCGTAAGCCCGTGGTCGTCTGTTTCCTTGGCCGCAACGACCCGCCCGCCGATGAAGACGGCTTGCAGTTTGCCCGTGGCACCAAAGAGGCGGCGCTGAAAGCGGTGCTGCTTACTGGCGTTAAAAAAGAGTCGATGGATTTACATCCGCTCAACTGGCCGCTGATTGAAGAGGTGCGCGCCCGCCTGACGCCGCAGCAGAAGTACATTCGCGGCCTGTTCTGCGGCGGCACTTTGTGCGATGAGGCGATGTTCGCCGCGCTGGAGAAATTCGACGATGTCTGGAGCAACATCCAGCCCGATCCGGCTAAGCGCCTGAAGGACATCAGCGTCAGCCAGGCCCACACCTTCCTTGACTTCGGTGACGACGACTTCACCAACGGCAAACCGCACCCAATGATTGACCCGACCAACCGCATCAGCCGCCTGCTACAGGAGGCGCGCGATCCGCAGGTGGGCGTCATCGTCATGGACTTCGTGCTCGGCTTTGGCGCACACGAGGATCCGGTGGGGGTGATGATCGAGGCGATCAAAGAGGCACAGGCCATTGCGAAAGCCGATAACCGTCCGCTGGAAATTCTCGGCTACGTGCTCGGCACCGACCAGGATCCGCAGTCGCTGGCGCAGCAGTGCCAGCGGCTTACCGATGCAGGCGTCATCTGGGCCAGCAGCAGCACCAACACCGGATTACTGGCACGCGAATTTGTCTGCAAAGGGGAGAAAGCATAATGACCACTTTATTCAACCAGCCGCTTAACGTCATTAACGTCGGCATTGCGATGTTCAGCGACGACCTCAAAAAGCAGCACGTTCCCGTGACCCAGCTCGACTGGACGCCGCCGGGGCAGGGCAATATACAAGTGGTGGAGGCCCTCGACCAGCTGGCAGAGAAACCGCTGGCGGAGAAGATCGCCGCCGCGAACAAAATCGCCCTTGAGCGCATCATCCAATCCCATCCGGTGCTGGTGGGCTATGACCAGGCGATTAACGTGGTGCCGGGCATGACCCGCACCACCATTCTGCATGCCGGTCCGCCGGTTTCCTGGGAAAACATGTGCGGGGCGATGAAGGGCGCGGTTACCGGTGCGCTGGTGTTTGAAGGGCTGGCGACGGATCTGGAGGACGCCGCAAGGCTGGCGGCTTCAGGCGACATCATCTTCTCGCCGTGCCACGAGCACGACTGCGTGGGCTCCATGGCGGGCGTCACCTCCGCGTCGATGTTTATGCACATCGTTGAGAACAAAACCTACGGCAACCGGGCGTTCACCAACCTCAGCGAGCAAATGGCGAAGATCCTGCGCATGGGGGCTAACGACCAGAGCGTGATCGACCGCCTGAACTGGATGCGCGACGTGCTCGGCCCGATGCTGCGCGACGCGATGAACATCATCGGCGAAATCGACCTGCGCCTGATGCTGACCCAGGCGCTGCACATGGGCGACGAGTGCCACAACCGCAACAACGCGGGCACCACGCTGCTGATCCAGGCCCTGACGCCGGGGCTGATCCAGACGGGCTATCCGGTGGAGCAGCAGCGTGAGGTGTTCGAGTTTGTCGCCAGCAGCGACTACTTCTCCGGCCCGACGTGGATGGCGATGTGTAAGGCCGCGCTGGATGCCGCCCACGGCATTGAGTACAGCACCGTCGTGACTACCATGGCGCGCAACGGCTACGAGTTCGGCCTGCGCGTTTCCGGCCTGCCGGGGCAGTGGTTTACCGGTCCGGCGCAGCAGGTGATTGGCCCGATGTTCGCAGGCTATAAGCCGGAAGACTCCGGACTGGACATTGGCGACAGCGCCATCACCGAAACCTACGGCATCGGCGGCTTTGCGATGGCGACGGCACCGGCCATCGTTGCGCTGGTGGGCGGCACGGTGGAGGAAGCCATCGACTTCTCCCGCCAGATGCGCGAAATCACCCTCGGCGAGAACCCGAACGTCACCATTCCGCTGCTGTCGTTTATGGGCATTCCAACCGCCATCGACATCACCAGAGTGGCGGGCAGCGGCATTCTGCCGGTGATCAACACCGCCATAGCCCACAAGGACGCGGGCATCGGCATGATTGGGGCGGGCATCGTTCACCCGCCGTTTAGCTGTTTTGAAAAGGCGCTGTTGACCTTCCGCGATCGCTACGTTCTATAAGGTATGCATCCATGAAAAACATGAAACTGGAGTGGAAAAGAGGTGACTGGGCGGCCTATTTCGGGTTGATGACCAACAACCTGACTAATTTGCTGACCATGATGGGGTTGCTCATTTTTGTCGTCGGCATCCCGAAGGAGATTGTTTATGGACGCATCGCGCCGGCCTTCGGGCTGGCGGTGCTGGTAGCGAGCTTATGCTACACATGGTTTGGCCTGCAAATGGCGCGCGCCACCGGACGTACGGACGTCACCGCGCTGCCGTCCGGCCCGAGCGCACCCTCGATTTTTACCGTGACCTTCCTGGTGCTGATGCCCGTCTACCAGCAAACCGGGGATGCGGATTTCGCGATTCAGATTGGCCTGGTGTGGTGCTTCGTGGAAGCGATGATCCTGGCGGGCGGCTCGTTCCTGGGTGAGACCATCCGCAAGATGATTCCGCGTACCGTGCTGCTGTCGTGCCTGTCCGGTCTTGGCCTGCTGCTGCTGGCGATGAACCCGATGTTGCAGGCGTTCGAAGCGCCCACCGTGTCGTTCATCGTCCTGCTGCTGATCTTCATTAACTGGTTCGGTAAAAAGCCGATTTTCGCCAAAATCCCGACCGGCCTGCTGCTGCTGATTGCCGGAACGGCATTAGCGTGGATTTCCGGACTGCAAAGCCCGGATGCCATTAAAGCGTCTATGTCCTCCTTCGGCTTTAACCCGCCGGAGGTTCACGTCGACAGCTTTATGCAGGGCCTGCCGCACGCGCTGCCGTATCTGGCGTCCGCTGTGCCGCTGGGGCTGGCGAACTACATCTTTGACCTGGAGAACATCGAAAGCGCCCACGCGGCGGGGGATGAGTACCCGACCCGCAAGGTAATGCTGGCAAACGGCCTGGCTTCCATGCTTGGCTGCCTGATGGGCAACCCGTTCCCGGTCACGGTCTACGTGGGCCATCCCGGCTGGAAGGCGATGGGGGCGAGCATCGGCTACACGCTGGCGTCCGGCGTGACCATGTTTATCGTGCCGCTGTTCGGGCTGGGGGCGTTTATGCTCGCCATCATACCGATGACCGCTATCGTGCCGATTCTGGTGTTTATCGGCGTCGTCACCGCCAACCAGGTGGTGCGGGAAACGCCGAAAGTGGAGGTGCCCGTCATCTTTATCTGCCTGTTCCCGTGGATCGCTAACTGGGCGCTGACCATGATGAACAGCGTGATGAGCGCGGCGGGAACCAGCGCGGCGAAAATTGGCACCGACGTGCTGCACAGCAAAGGGATTTACTACGAGGGGCTGATGCACCTCGGCAACGGTGCGCCGCTCGCCAGCATGCTCTGGGGCTGTATCGCTATCTTCGCCATCATCAACAAACCGCTGCGCGGGGCCGTCGCCGCCGCAGGAGGTGCGCTGCTGGCGCTGTTTGGCGTGATCCACGCGCCGGTGGTGGGCTTTGCCGAGGGCAGTTCCCTGATGTTCGTCACGGCCTACCTGATGATGGGCGGGATGTTTGTGGTGAAGCATTTCCTCGACAGCCGCGAAGTTGCGAGCGCTGAAGTTACCGTTGCGAAGGAAAACGTATGAAAGAGCTTATGGTCGTCGCCATCGGCGGCAACAGCATCATCAAAGACAACGCCAGCCAGTCGGTTGAACATCAGGCGCAGGCGGTCAAAGCGGTGGCCGAGTCGGTGCTCGAAATGCTGGCCTCCGACTATGACATCGTCCTCACCCACGGCAACGGCCCGCAGGTGGGGCTGGATCTGCGCCGCGCCGAGATCGCCCACGAGCGGGAAGGGCTGCCGCTGACCCCGCTGGCAAACTGCGTGGCGGATACCCAGGGCGGTATCGGCTACCTGATCCAGCAGGCGCTCAACAACCGCCTGGCGGCGCGCGGCGAGCAGAAGGCGGTCACGGTCGTTACCCAGGTGGAGGTGGATAAAAACGATCCCGGCTTTACGCACCCGACAAAACCGATCGGCGCGTTCTTCAGCGAGGCGCAGCGCGACGAGCTACAGCTCGCGCACCCGGACTGGCATTTTGTCGAGGATTCAGGCCGGGGCTATCGCCGCGTGGTGGCCTCACCCCAGCCGCTGCGCATCGTCGAGGCGGATGCGATTAAGGCGCTAACGCAGAAGGGTTTTGTGGTCATCGGCGCGGGCGGCGGAGGCATTCCCGTGGTGCGCAGCGAGCAGGGGGACTATCAGAGCGTCGATGCGGTTATCGATAAAGATCTCTCCACCGCGCTGCTGGCCCGTGAGATTTGCGCCGACGTGCTGGTGATAACCACCGGCGTGGAGAAAGTCTGCATTAACTTCGGCAAGCCAGAACAGCAGGCGCTGGACATCGTCAGCGTGGCGCAGATGACGCGCTACATGAACGAAGGCCACTTCCCGGCGGGCAGCATGCTGCCCAAAATCGTCGCCTCGCTGGCGTTTTTACGCCACGGCGGCAGGCGCGTGATCATCACTTCGCCGGACTGCCTGCCCGCGGCGCTGCGCGGTGAAACGGGTACCCACATTGTTAATGAAGGAAGATAAGATGAGTGAAAACAAAAGCCGCCGCGAGTTTATCAGCCAGAGCGGCAAAATGGTCACCGCCTGCGCGCTGTTTGGCGCAACCGGCTCCGTCGCGTATGCTGCCGACTCTGCAAAGGCAACCTGCGAGACGGGGAAACCGATGAACATCACCGCAAAACATTACTATCTGGACAACGTGCTGCTGGAGGCCGGGTTCAACGTCGACGGCAGCGTGGCGACGAGCACCCGCACCGAGCTGAAAACGCTGGAGATCAAAGACGGTAAAATCGTCGCCCTGCGCGATAACAACAGCCACGCCGACGCCGCGCTGCCGCACTACGACGCGGGTAAGAAACTGATGCTTCCGGCGATGCGCGACATGCACATCCATCTGGATAAAACCTTCTACGGCGGCCCGTGGCGGTCGCTCAACCGCCCGGCGGGCACCACTATTCAGGACATGATCCGCCTGGAGCAGACGCTGCTGCCGGAGTTACAGCCTTACACCCAGGCGCGCGCAGAAAAGCTGATCGACCTGATCCAGTCGAAAGGATCCACGATTGCCCGCAGCCACTGCAATATTGAGCCGGTTTCCGGCCTGAAAAACCTGGAGAATTTGCAGGCGGTGCTGGCGCGCCGCAGCGCAGGTTTCGACTGCGAAATCGTTGCCTTCCCGCAGCACGGTCTGCTGCTCTCCAACTCTGAAAAGCTGATGCGCGAGGCGATGCAGGCCGGGGCGCACTACGTGGGCGGGCTGGACCCAACCAGCGTTGACGGCGCGATGGAAAAATCGCTCGATACCATGTTCCAGATTGCGCTGGACTACGACAAAGGGGTGGATATTCACCTGCACGAAACCAGCCCGGCGGGCGTAGCGGCGGTGAATTACATGGTGGAAACCGTGGAGAAAACGCCGGCGCTGAAGGGTAAGCTGACCATCAGCCACGCCTTCGCACTGGCGACGCTCAACGAGCAGCAGGTGGATGAGATTGCCACCCGCATGGCGGCGCAGCAGGTGACCATCGCCTCCACCGTGCCGATTGGCACCCTGCACATGCCGCTGAAGCAGCTGCGGGAGAAGGGCGTGTTCGTGATGACGGGCACCGACAGCGTGATCGACCACTGGTCACCGTACGGTCTCGGGGACATGCTGGAGAAAGCTAATCTGTACGCCCAGCTCTATATTCGCCCGAACGAGCAGACGCTCTCCCGCGCGCTTGGCATCGCCACCGGCGACGTGCTGCCGCTGAACGATAAAGGTGAACGCATCTGGCCGAAAGCGCAGGACGACGCCAGCTTTGTGCTGGTGGACGCCTCCTGTTCCGCCGAGGCGGTGGCGCGCATTTCTCCGCGCACCGCGACGTTCCACAAGGGGAACCTCGTCTGGGGCACGGTCGCCTGACGCCACGATGGGGTATCGCTACAGGTGATACCCCGACAATCGCAACTCCCGATCAATCCACTCGACGAACTGCTGGATCTTCCACGCGCGTTCGTTCATGTGCGGCATCACCAGATGATGCGCGTTAATGGCGATTCCCATCTCATCCGGCAGAACCTGTACCAGCGAGCCATCCTTCAGGTGATCGGTAGCCATCATTTTGCTCTCCAGAATAAACCCCAGCCCCATGCGCGCCGCTTCAAAGCTCATATAGGAACGGTCGAAGCTGAGGCTGAAATTGAGCCAGGGCCTGTCGATATTGTGCCAGGCGAACCATTTTTCCCAGTTCACCAGAGTGCTGGTGGAGGAGATAAGCGACTGTTGCAGCAGATCGGCGGGCGTGCTGATGGGATGCTCTTCTGCATAGCCCGGCGAGGCCAATACTACCAGAGTGTCGTTTTTAATGGTCATCACCCGGTAAGCATCCCAGTCCGGAATACCATGACGGATATCAATGTCGATATTATCTCTGGCGAACTGCTGGTTCTCATAGGAGCAGGTGAGATTGATGGTGATATCAGGATATTCGGCGCGGAATCTGCCCAGACGGCGCAACAGCCATGACAGTCCGAAGGTGGGGGAAGAGTGCACGCGAAGCACAGCATTGTCTTTTTCTTTCACGATCTGATCGGTGGCGCGCCCAATGGCGCTCATCGCCGCCGAGACCTCCCGCAGATATTTTTCTCCCGTCGGGGTGAGTTGAACCCCTTTGCCGCTGCGGATAAATAATTTCTTGCCCAGCCACGATTCCAGCGACGCGATCTGGTGGCTTACCGCCGAAGGCGTGACGTTGAGCTGTTCCGCCGCCTGATGAATGCTCAGGGCGTTAGCAACGGCGATAAACGCCTGCAAATTTCTGAGCGAGGGCAGCGATAACGTCTGGCGATCCTGCGCGGACATGGCCTACTCCTTACACGATAATTGATAAAAAACATAACATTGTGACTGCGAGCGGGCAATTTTATCCCGATGTTATTTTTTTTGAGCTGTATCGCGAATCAAATTTATCTCAGCAATAAATGAGCTTTATTGAATGGCGTTTCATGGGTGAGCCGATATATTGACGTTGAACGCAATAATAAAACGACTCACGGTGTTCGAATAATGAGGTAAGTTATGTCTCGTATAGAACAAGCTGTCCCCTACATAAAGACTAAAAAAACCAATTACCGTTTCGTTGTGCTGGCATTAATTTTTATTGTTTATGCCATTAACTATGCTGACCGAACAAATATTGGTGCGGTACTGCCGTTTATCATTGACGAATTTCATATCAATAATTTCGAAGCCGGTGCTATCGCCAGCATGTTTTTTTTGGGATATGCCCTGAGCCAAATTCCTGCGGGCTTTTTTATTGCCAAAAAGGGAATTCGCGGCATGGTGGCACTGTCGATATTCGGCTTCTCTGCCTTTACCTGGCTGATGGGCACCGCAACCTCGGTTCTGGGCCTGAAGTGTATCCGCCTGGGGCTGGGGTTAACAGAGGGGCCGTGCCCGGTCGGGCTGGCCTCCACCATCAATAACTGGTTTCCGCCAAAGGAGAAGGCCACGGCCACGGGCGTCTACATCGCCGCCACCATGTTCGCGCCCATCCTCGTGCCGCCGCTGGCCGTGTGGATCGCCATGACCTGGGGCTGGCGCTGGGTCTTCTTCTCCTTTGCGATCCCAGGATTGGTCATTGCCGTCCTGTGGTATCTGCTGGTACGCACGAAGCCGTCCGAGAGCGCATTCGTCTCTAAAGCGGAGCTGGAGACCATTACCGCCGGTCAGGAGACGCCGGACGCCAGACGTGAAAACATCGTGATTTCACCGGGCTTTGCACGCCTCGATCGGCTGATCCGCGTGCGGGAGTTAGCCCCGGTAAGCACGGTGAAAGGGCTGTTTACCTCGAAGAATATTCTCGGCGACTGCGTAGCCTATTTTATGATGGTCAGCGTGCTGTACGGACTGTTGACGTGGATCCCGCTCTATCTGGTGAAAGAGAAAGGCTTTACGTTTATGAGCATGGGGCTGGTCGCCAGCATGCCGTGCATCGGTGGATTTATCGGTGCGATTTTTGGCGGCTACGTCTCCGACAAACTGCTCGGCCGCCGACGTAAACCGACCATGATGTTTACCGCCATCAGCACCGTTTTAATGATGGTCATTATGCTGAATATTCCGCAAAGCACCGTGGCGGTTTGCGTCGGGCTATTTTTTGTCGGCCTCTGTCTGAATATTGGCTGGCCTGCTTTTACAGCTTATGGCATGGCTGTTGCAGACAATAAAACCTATCCCATTGCCGCGTCCATCATCAACAGTGGCGGTAATCTCGGCGGATTTGTTTCCCCGATGCTGGCAGGTTATCTGCTGGATAAAACAGGTAGTTTTAATTCCGTGTTTATTTATTTCGGTATTTGCGCAGCCATTGGCTTAATTATGATTATGCTGCTGGAAGAACCGAAATAAATCATTAAATCTCTCTTGTCCGAATGGAGTAAATATATGCTACTGAAAAATAAAGTCGCCGTTATTACCGGCGCGGCTTCCGTACGCGGTTTGGGTTTCGCTACGGCGAAATTATATGCCGAACAGGGTGCGAAAGTGGTGATTATCGATTTAAACGCTGAAGCCAGCCGGGCTGCCGCCGCGAGCCTGGGCGACGAACATCTGGGCCTTGCGGCGAACGTCAGCAATGAATTACAGGTTAATGCCGCCATTGAGCAGGTGCTGGGGAAATACGGGCGCATCGATATTCTGGTGAATAACGCCGGCATTACTCAGCCGATCAAGCTGATGGATATCAAACGCGAAAATTACGATGCGGTGCTTGACGTCAGCCTGCGCGGCACGC
The DNA here is from genome assembly GCF_014895905.1 of Enterobacter cloacae complex sp. P15RS. Taxonomy (NCBI): domain Bacteria; kingdom Pseudomonadati; phylum Pseudomonadota; class Gammaproteobacteria; order Enterobacterales; family Enterobacteriaceae; genus Enterobacter; species Enterobacter cloacae complex sp. P15RS. Next base: position 315,504 of record NZ_JADBQL010000013.1, read on the forward strand.
TGCTAATGTCCCAGGCGGTTATTCCCACTATGCGCGCGCAAAAGTCGGGCAGCATCGTCTGCATTTCATCGGTATCGGCCCAGCGCGGCGGCGGCATCTTCGGCGGCCCACACTACAGCGCTGCAAAAGCGGGTGTGCTGGGACTGGCAAAAGCTATGGCGCGTGAACTGGGGCCCGACAACGTGCGCGTAAACTGCATCACGCCGGGTCTTATCCAGACGGACATCACCGCAGGCAAGCTGAGCGATGAGATGAAAACGTCCATTCTGGCGGGCATTCCGCTTAACCGCCTCGGAGACGCGCAGGATATTGCCCGTGCCGCGCTGTTCCTCGGCAGCGACCTCTCTTCTTACTCCACCGGTATCACGCTCGACGTGAACGGCGGGATGCTGATCCATTAAGGAGATACGACGATGACGGATACCACAGTTCAACAGGTTGTCGCCGCGGCCTGGCGCATTCGCCGCTACGCGCTGCGCATGGGCGAAGTGCAGGGGCAGGGCTACATCGGGCAGGCGCTGGGCTATGCCGATGTGCTGGCCACCGCGTTTACCCACGGAATGAACCTTAAGCCGGGCGAGCCGGAGTGGGAAGGGCGTGACCGTTTTCTGCTCTCCCACGGCCATTACGCCATTGCCTGTTATGCGGCCCTGATTGAAGCCGGGATCGTTCCTGAAGAGGAGCTGGAGACCTACGGTGCGGACGACAGCCGCCTGCCGATGTCCGGTATGGCAACCTACACACCAGGTATGGAGATCTCCGGCGGTTCGCTGGGGCAGGGCTTAAGCATTGGCGTTGGCATGGCGTTGGGGCTGAAGCACAAGCAGAGCGCGGCATGGGTCGTTAACTCCATGTCGGACGGCGAGCTGGACGAAGGGTCAACCTGGGAAGCGGCAATGTCGGCGGCACATCACGGCCTGTCGAACCTGATCGTGCTGGTGGACATTAACCGCCAGCAGGCGGATGGCAACTCGCACGCGATCCTCGGCTTTGAGCCGCTGGAGGATAAATGGACCTCCTTCGGCTGGTACGTGCAGCGCGTGAACGGCAACGATGTTCCTGCGCTGGTGACGGCGTTTGATAATGCCAAACGCTACCCGGAAAACCAGCCGCGCGTCATTTTGTGCGACACGCTGATGGGCAAGGGCGTGCCGTTCCTCGAAAAGCGTGACAAGAACCATTTTATTCGCGTGGATGCTGACGAGTGGCAAAAGGCACTCGCCGTGCTGGATGCCAACAAACCTGAAGGAGTGCTGTAATGAGCCAGACCACGGAGAAAAAACCGCGTTTAACCACGTCGGCGATGATTGCCTCTATCGCGGAAGAGGGCCAGGAGACGCGCGCCGCACCGTTCGGCCACGCGCTGGTAAAGCTGGCGGAACAGCGACCGGAGATCGTCGGTATGACGGCGGATCTGTCCAAATACACCGATCTGCATATCTTTGCCCAGGCCTACCCGGAACGCTTCTTCCAGATGGGCATGGCCGAACAGCTGCTGATGGGGGCCGCGGGCGGCATGGCGAAAGAGGGCTTTATTCCTTTCGCCACAACCTATGCCGTCTTCGCTACCCGCCGCGCCTACGACTTTATCCATCAGGTGATTGCTGAAGAGCACCTGAACGTGAAGATCTGCGCGGCGCTGCCGGGGCTAACCACCGGTTACGGGCCGAGCCACCAGGCGACGGAAGATATTGCGATTATGCGCGGTATTCCGGGCATGACGATTATCGATCCCTGTGACGCAATCGACACGGAACAGGCGGTGCCGGCGATGGCAGCGCACGATGGCCCTGTCTATATGCGCCTGCTGCGCGGCAAGGTGCCGGTGGTGCTGGACCAGTACAACTACCAGTTTAAGCTTGGCAAAGCTGCGCTGCTGGAAGAGGGGAGCGATGTCCTGATCGTCGCCTCAGGCCTGATGACCATGCGTGCGCTGGAAGCGGCGAAGCAACTGCGTAAGGATAACGTCAGCGTGGCGGTGCTGCACTCGCCCACCATTAAGCCGCTGGACGAAGAGACGATCCTGGCGCAGGCCGCGAAGCCGGGACGGCTGGTCATTGTGGCGGAAAACCACAGCAGCGTAGGCGGGTTGTGCGAAGCCGTCGCGTCGCTGTTGATGCGCAACCGCGTGAACGTGGATTTCGATACCGTCGCGCTGCCGGACGCGTTCCTTGATGCGGGCGCGTTGCCAACCCTTCATGACCGCTACGGGATCTCAACCACAGCCATGGTGGAGAAAATCCGGCGCAGGCTGTGATTTATTAGACGGATACGTTGCCAACGGGCGAGGGGGGCTTTACCCTTGCCTCTGTTGCGATAAAGGAGTCCGTCATGGCACAAAACATCAACGACAACCCGGCGTTTTTTGAAGGCTACGCTCAGCTTCCGCGCTCGGTGCAGGGGCTGGACGGCGCGCCGGAGTGGCCTGCGCTTAAGGCGATGCTGCCGGGTTTAACCGGAAAATCGGTTATCGATCTCGGCTGCGGCTACGGCTGGTTCTGCCGCGTGGCGCGCGAGCTGGGCGCTTGCGACGTTACGGGCGTCGATATATCAGAAAAAATGCTGGCCCGCGCGGCTGAACTGACGGATGACGCGCAGATTCACTATCAGCGTAGCGATCTCGACTCTCTTCAGCTTCGCGAAAACAGTCTCGATCTGGTCTACAGCTCGCTGGCGCTGCACTACCTGCCGCAACTGGACATACTATTCGCCAACGTCCAGCGCGCGCTCAAACCCGGCGGCAGCCTGGTCTTCTCGATGGAACACCCGATTTACACCTGCGCCACCCGTCAGGGCTGGCTCACCGACGACAACGGCGAGCGGTTCTGGGGCGTTAACCATTATCAGGACGAAGGCAAGCGCGTCAGCAACTGGCTGGCAGAGGGGGTCATCAAATATCACCGCACGCTGGGTACGGTCCTCAACGCGCTGGTCAAGGCGGGATTAACGATAAGTGAAGTCAATGAGTGGGGGCCAACGCAGGCGCAGGTTGACGCCTGGCCCGCGCTGGCTGAAGAGGCGGAGCGCCCGATGCTGGTGCTCATCGCCGCCCGTAAGGCTTAATAACCGACTTTATATACCCGACCGCTCTGCACCCCTTCCACGCTGCGGCGGTAGGCCTGCGCCACGCTCGCGGCGGGAACGCTTTCAAAGCCGGGGAAGAAGCCATCATACGCTTCGGCGGATTCCGTCAGCACCGTCGGGCTAATCAGGTTAATGCGGATCCCGCGCGGCAGTTCACAGGCCGCGGCGCGGACAAACCCTTCCAGCGCCGCGTTTACCGTGGTGGCGTTGACGCCCTGTGCAATCGGCTCGTGCGCCACAATCCCGCTTATCAGCGTAATCGAACCGCCTTCGTTCAGGTAGTGCTGACCGGTCAGCGCCAGACGAACCTGCCCCAGCAGCTTATCCTGCAAGCCCTGGTTGAACTCGCCGTCGGTCATAGTTGCGAGCGGGCCGAAGTGCACCCCTCCGGTTGCGGAGACGATCGCATCCACCGGGCCGATTTTTTCGAACAACGCCTGTACGCTCGCCTGAGAGGTGATATCCACCTGACGATCGCCCTGCGTGCGACCCACGCGGATCGTCTCGTGGCGTTGGCTTAACTCTTCTGCGACTGCACGACCGACCGTACCGCTGGCACCAATAATGACGATTTTCATATCCGACTCCTCATGTTGTGAGCCCTCATTCTTTAATAAATAAAAAATCAGATAAACTGGGCTAAAGTTAGATGATTGCTAACCAGAGATTTGGAATATGGATAAGCTTCGCGGAATGGAGACGTTTATCGCGGTGGTAGAGAGCGGCAGCTTTACCGGCGCGGCGTCGCGGCTGGAGATGTCGGCGGTGATGGTCGGGAAGTATATTGCACAGTTGGAATCGCAGCTCGGCACGCGGCTGCTGGAGCGCAACACCCGCCGCCAGAGCCTGACGGATGCCGGGCGCGTTTATTACGAAGAGACAAGGCGCGTGCTGGAGCAGGTCTCGATTGCCGAAAACGCGGTTGAACGTCTGCGTGCCGCACCTGCCGGCACCCTGCGCGTGACGGCCCCCACGTCGTTTGGCGGCTGCGTTATCGCGCCCCTGACCGCCTCGTTTTTACAGCGCTACCCGGAAGTGCGCATCGAGCTGGATCTCACCAATCGAATGGTCGATCTGGTAGAAGAAGGGGTCGATCTGGCCATTCGCATCGGTGAGATTCGTCATGACGATCTGGTGGCGAAATACCTGTGTCCCTACAACATGACGATCTGCGCCGCGCCGGAATATCTGGCGCGCCACGGTACGCCGCAAACGCCAGCCGATCTGGTGGATCATCTGTGCCTGTCGCACACGGTATGGACGGCGCGTAACGAGTGGCGGCTGCCGGGTGTTGAAGGCGAAGTGCGCTGGAAGCGGGATGCCGTCTTAAGGTGCAATGACGGCTACGGGTTACGCATGGCGGCGCGAGCCGGGGCTGGACTGTTGCTGCAACCGGAAGTGCTGGTGGCGGAAGAGCTGGCGAGCGGCAGGCTGGTACGGGTGCTGGAGGCATTCACACCCGCGCCGAGGCCGGTGCATTTACTGTGGCGTCAGGATTTGCGTCCGCTGCCTAAGCTAACGGAATTTATTGCGCATATTCTGCTAAGATTGGGCACACTATAAAAAAAGAAGGTAAGCAAAGAATGTCTGCAAACAAACTCGCCAGCAGCGCGCAGGGCCTGCAATCCTCTGCCATTCGTGAATTATTAAAACATAGCAAAATGGCAGGCGTGATTTCGCTGGGTGGCGGTATTCCCAACCCGGACCTGTTCGATCACGAAGGTTTAAAAATCGCTGCTGATGCCGTGCTGTCTCAGCATTTTGGCGAAGCGTTCCAGTACGGCCTGACGGAAGGCGTCCCGGGGCTGCGCGAAGAGATCCAGCGTATCTGCGAAGGACGCGGCATCGCCTGTAAAGCCGATGACGTGGTCATCACCTCGGGCTCGCAACAGTCTCTGGACGTGCTGGCGCGTGCGTTAATTAACCCAGGCGATACGGTCGTCGTTGAGCGTCCTACCTACCTCGCCGCGTTGCAGGTCTTTGGCCTGGCACAGGCGAATTTTGAATCCGTCGGCACCGACGGCGATGGCATGAAAGTGGATGAGCTGGAAGCGCTGGTGGCGAAGAAAACCATCAAGGCGGTCTATATCGTGCCAACCTTCGGTAACCCCGGCGGCGTGACGCTCTCCGAAGCGCGCCGTAAACAGCTGGTGGAATTATCGAAGCGCTACGACTTCGTGATTATCGAAGACGACCCGTACAGCGAGATCAATTACACCGACGAAGCGTTCCGCCCGCTGATTGCCCATGCGAAAGATATCGGCAATGAGGATAACGTGGTGTACACCTCTACCTTCTCTAAAATTCTCGCGCCGGGCACCCGCGTGGGCTGGGTGCTGGTGCCGGAATGGCTGAAGCGCGCGGTGGTGAACCTCAAGCAAACTACCGATCTGCACACCAGCACGCTGTCGCAGCTGATGACCTACGAGTATCTGAAAACCGGGCGTCTGGCGAACCAGATTAAAATGATCCGCGAGGCCTATCGCCAGAAATACCAGACGTTTGCAACGGAACTGGAAGCCGAGCTGGGCGACGTGATGTCGTTCCACAAGCCGAAGGGCGGCATGTTCCTGTGGGCAAAAATGAACAACGGCATGAATACGACGAAATGGCTGGAAAAAACGTTGAGCAACGGCGTGGTGTTTGTGCCAGGTGAGTTCTTCTACTGCAACGAACCGGACCAGACAACGCTGCGCATGTCGTTCGTTACCCCAACGGATGAACAGCTGAAAGAAGCGGTTCGACGCCTGAAAATCTCCCTGTAAATACGCGTGAAACCCGGTGCGGTCAATATCGTACCGGGGTAAACGACCGATCAGGCCACATCCGGCTGGCCTGATTTCCTTTTTGCCATAATTTCCGCGACCGTCTTTATACGGCTCAACTCCTCCTGAGTCCGGGAATCGGTTTGCGCTTCCCAGACGTCGACGTTTAGCTGTAGGTTCAACCAGAATTCAATGGTGGTATCAAACGCCTTGGCCAGTCTTAATGCCATATCGGCCGTCAGTTTACGATTATTATTAACGAGAGCACTGATGGTGTTACGGTGCACGTTAAGCATTTCCGCAAGATCGCTAATTTTCAGATTGAGCGGCTCAAGATATTCATACTGCAACACGTCGCCCGGCGTGGTGGGTTTGCGTAGAGCCTGTTGAAGAGTCATAGGTAATGCCTCATTTGTATGGCGTGTACTTGTGGGGAGAGAGGTAGAGATCGTCTGCTTTGCCCTCTGACCACCTGAATACCAACCTGTATTGCCTGTTCACGCGAATCGCCGAGTACCCTGCGAGCGGGGGATTCAGCGATTCATACATATTGCCTGGCGGGGATCTCAGATCCCGGTGCGAGGTGGCAGCGTTGATCATATCCAGCTTCCTCCCTAAGGCTGATTCAAGGCTTGAAGGGATGACATTGCTGGATTTCCCATACAGAAAAAAATCCTTAAGCCATTGATCACGAAAATGATTAATCATAGTGCTTATGAGCTCCAGTCCATGAAGCTATGTGGATAGTAATGCACTCTTGCACAGTGCGCAAGTGCGTTTTGATTGGCAGCTATGTTACCCTGATGCAGGCTGAAGGAAAGCGGAAGGCGTCATTAAAAGCGGTTTCTTCGAAGCGGATTCCAGAAAAAACGTATTGCGGTGTGGGTGCGGCATGATGCCCTCCCTCCGGCCCTGTCCCACGGGGCGGAGGAATCGCCACAAATTAATGCGAGCAGCGAATCATCCCCTCGCCCCTTTGGGGAGAGGGTGAGGGAGAAGATCGTAGCCGCCGCCCGGCGTTTAACTACCGTTCCCTCAGCGCCTCTTTCGCCCGGTTAAACGGCTTAATCATATAATCCAGCACCGTTTTCTCTCCGGTCTTAATATCCACCGTCGCAATCATCCCCGGCACAATCGAAAAATGCCTGCCCTCCTTGTTCACCAGATAATCCTGGCTGGTGCGAATGAATACGCGGTAATAGAACACCTCCGGCTTCGCTTCGTCCTGAATGGTGTCCGGCGAAATGGTTTCCACCACCCCGTGCAGCCCGCCGTAAATCGCGTAATCGTAGGCGGTGATTTTCACCAGCGCTTCCTGATTAGGGTGGATAAAGGCGATGTCGCGCGGCGAGAGGCGGGTTTCAATCAGCAGGTGATCGTCCACCGGCACAATTTCCATCAGCTCGCCGTTGGGCGGTATGACGCCGCCGATGGTGGTCACCTTGATGTTTTTCACGATCCCGCGCACCGGCGATTTCACCGTCAGGCGGGTAACGGAATCCTCCCGACCTTTCAGGATCGCTGACACCATGTCCACCTCAGCGTTGGCCTTCGACAGCGCTTCACGGGCCTGCACGTAATACTGAGAACGCACGTCGGTGAGCTTCAGCTCCAGGTCGCTTTTCTGCCGTTGCAGGCGCAGCACCTCCACGTGGCTGGCGGCCCCGGTTTTTACCAGCCGCTGGGTGATCGCCAGCTCTTTATTGGCCAGCGCTAACGCGGAGCGGAGTTCACGCTGCGTATCCTCCAGCTGGGCGCGCCGCGAATTGTAGAGCCGCGTTTCGGCGGCGGTCAGGTCGGTCCATTTCGCCAGCGAAGGGGGGAATTTCAGCGGGAGGTCGTTGACCTCGGCGTACAGGCGCGCGCTGGAGGCCAGCGACGCGCGGTAGCGCGCCGCGCTTTCGCCAACGTTAGATTCCGAGCGGGTAGGATCCAGCCGCGCCAGCACCTGTCCGGCCTGCACCTGATCGCCTTCGTGCACGTTCAGCTCGGTGAGGATCCCCCCATCCAGCGACTGCAACACCTGCTCGCGCGAGCTGGGGATCACTTTTCCGGTGCCGGTTGAGACTTCGTCCAGCACCCCGAACCACGCCCAGATGCCGAGCACCACAAACATCACCAGGGAGAAGAAAACGATGCGCCGGGCGCCGGTATAACCGCTTTCGGAGTCGAGCGCGTTATCCAGATCTTCTACTGCGGCGACGTCACGCTGACTGATTTTCATTTTTCCACTCCCGTCCGGTTGCCTGCTGCTGTTGCTGCATACGGCTGTTGTTCAGCGCCTGTGCTTTTGGCGCGTCCATCACCAGCATGCCGTCTTTAAGCACCACCACGCGCTCCACCAGCTCCAGCACCGGCACGCGGTGGGTAGCAACCACCAGCGTACGGTTGCCAAGCCATGCCCCGAGACGCTGAATAAATTCCCGCTCGGTGTGTTCATCCAGGGAGGCGGTCGGTTCGTCCATCAGCACGATATTCGGGTCGCGCAGCAGCATCCGCGCCAGCAGGATGGACTGCCGCTGTCCGCCGGACAGCCCGACGCCGTTCTCCATAATCGGGTAATCCAGCCCCTTCGGCAGCTTCTGCACAAAGCTGGCCGCGCCGCACATCTCCAGCACCTCGAAGATCTCTTCGTCGGTGGCGCGGGGCATGCCGAGCGTGATGTTTTCGCGCAGGGTGCCGTAAAACAGCCGCGCGTTCTGGGTCATAAAGCCGACGTTTCGCCGCACGTCCGCCACGTCCAGATGCGGCAGGCTGAGGTTGTCGAGCCGCAGCTCGCCGCCCGCCAGATCCATTCCACCCGCCATCGCCTGTAGCAGGGTTGATTTCCCCGCACCGTTGCGCCCGAGGATCGCCACTTTTTCGCCCGCTTTGATCTCCAGGCGGTTAATGCGCAGCGCCATGCGCGGATCTTCCGGGTGATAGCGGAACTGCGCCTGCTCGAAAAGATAGTGGCCGCGCAGCACGTCCTGGCGGATCGGCGTCTCTTCGCGCTGGTTCTCGGTCGGCAGCTGCATAATGCTGTCCAGCCCCTCTTTGGCCGCCTTAACCTGCTGCCAGCGGGCCAGCACGCCGCACAGCGTCGCCATCGGGGCGATCATCCGCGAGGCCAGCATCGAGGCGGCCACCACCGAACCGGTGGTTAAGGTGCCGTCGATCACCATCGGCGCGCCCACCACGATCACCCCGGCATAGACCAGGCTCTGGATGGTCATCCCCCAGCTGATCAGGTTCTGGGTCAGCTCGCGGGTGCGCAGACCGGATTCGGCGGTGATCTGGATATAGCTGTTCCACTGCTGCAAAAAGCGGTTCTCCGCCTGCATCAGCTTGATGTCCTCCAGCCCCTGCACGCTCTCCACCAGCACCGCGTTGCGCAGGGTGGATTCATGCGCCGACTGCTTCGCCAGCTCCGCCAGCTTCTTTTGCAGCAGCAGGCCGGGCAGGACCATGATCAGCGCCGCGACCGGGGCGATCCACGCCAGCTGCGGGGCGATGATCGCCAGCACGATCACGAACAGGATAAAGAACGGCAGATCGACGATGGTGGAAATAGTGGAGGAGGTGACCATCTCGCGGATCTGCTCCAGCTCGCGCAGCTGGGAGATAAAGCTTCCCGTCGATCGCGGAATGGCGCTGTGGCGCAGCCGCAGCGCGTGGCCAAACACGCGATCCGACACGCGCAGATCCGAGCGCTTGCCCAGCAGATCCATAATGTGCCCGCGCGCCACGCGCAACACAAAGCCAAACAGCGTGGCGATCAGTACCCCAATGGTCAGCACGTAGAGCGTCGGGTAGGACTGGGCGGGGATCACCCGGTCGTACACCTGCATGGAAAACACAATGCCGGAAAGGGAGAGCACGTTGATAAAGAGCGCCGCCAGCATTACCCAGCTGTAAGGGCGCAGGTCGCGCATCACCAGCCGGTAGAGCCAGTCCGGGCGGTATTTTGAGATATAGGCATCCACGCGGCTGTCCTTCAGCGCCGCCAGCGGACGCAGGGCAATAACGTGGCGGATGGCGGGCAGCATCGCGCTCATCGACAGGCGGTTGGTGTGCGTGCTGTCGTCGAAAAAGCTGACCTCCAGCGTATCCTCGCCGTCGAAATTGTCGATCACGCCGATTTTGCCGTCGTTCAGCTCCACCACCACCGGCAGACGCCAGCTGTTGATGGACTGCTGATCGGCCGTCAGCATCTGGAAGGTCAGCCCGGCTTCACGGGCGAGCTGAGTCAGCGCGGGCACCATCGGTTTGCCTTTCAGCCACGGCGCGCCCGCGACGAGCGAGCCTGGCGAGCAGGCAACGCGATAGCGCGTCGCCACATAGCCAAACGCCTGCGCCCACTGCTCCAGCGCCTCATCCGTCATGTTTTCACCCTGCGGGATATCGCGTTGCTTCATGGCTGGATCTCCACGGTCTGGATGGTGCGGTTTTCAAGATCGAACGCGTGACGCAGGCGTCCGGTTTGGTAGAGGCAGTTCAGCTGAAGCTGATGCAGCTGTCCGGCGGTTTGCTGCTGGGTAAAGCGCGCCTGATAAACCTCCTGCTCGGCGTTGAGCACGTCGAGCAGCGGGCGCGAACCGAGATCGAGATACTGCTGCTGATACAGCTCGCGGGTGCGGGCGCTGAGCGCTTCCTGACGCCCCTGGATCTGAAGCGTGCTCATCAGGCTCATCACCTGACTGCGCGCCTCCAGCAGCTTTTGCCGCACCTCAAGACGGGTGCGCTGAATGGTGGACTGGGCGGATTCCACCGCGTGTCCGGCGGCGTTACGCCGGGCGGTGAGGCCGCCGCCCTGATAGAGCGGCATCTGCACCTTTACCCACGCGGAGTACTGGGTGCGGTCGCGGGTTTCGTTGCCGGAGTAACGGTCGTTAAGATAGTGGCGAACCTCCGGCTCCAGCGAGACGGTAGGGGTCATCTGCGCGTTGGCGTAGTCAAGGTTAGCCTGCGCGACGTTGGCCTGCGCCCAGGCGGCTAACACCGAGGGCACCAGACGATCGTCCGGCTCGGCGATGTCGCAGCTGCGGGCCAGGCTCTGCGGAAACTCATTGCTGACCGCGTTCAGGCTGTCCCAGCCGAGCATGCTCATCAGCGTGGCGCGCGAGCTGTCGAGGCTGGCCTGATACTGCATCAGCTGCGCGCGCGCGCCTTCGATACGGGCGTCGGTCTGCACCACGTCAGAGAGCGACGTGGCGCCTTCGTCATTACGCAGCTTAGTCAGCGAGCCGATGGAGGTCAGGGCGTCCAGCTGTTCTTTGGCCGTCTCGACCATCTGCTGCCAGGTTTGCACCTGCACCATGGCGATGGCGGTATCGTGGGCGATGGTGTCGATGCTTACCAGCACGTTAGCCTGCTGCTGGGCGACGCCCGCGTTTTCAGCGCGCACCTGGCTGGCGACTTTGCCAAAGTCATAGAGCATCTGCGAAAGGGAAAGCACCAGCGAGGGGGTAAAGCCGTTATCGTCGCCGTCGTGGGTATAGCCGTTATCCATGCCAGCGTTGATTTGTGGGTAATATTTTGATTTGGCGACGTCCACATTTTCGCTCTGCTGATAAAGCTTGCCGACGGCTTCACTGATGGCAGGATGCCAGGTCACGGCGCGGTTAACGGCTTCATCCAGCTGAAGCGTGCCGGGGGCGGCCTTGCCGGCAACGGGCGCTACGCGACCGTTTAACGAGGGGAGTTCCTGCGTTTCGCGTAATTGTCCGGTATTAATCATCGCCGCAGGGTTTGCCGCGATAGCGGGCACAGATATCAGGCAGCACGAGAGCCACCAGTAAGGCATCTTCTTTCCCATGTCTTGTCCCTAATAAAAGAGTACTGCTTTATTGTTTATGCCCGGGCGCTGCGCGCCCGGGTCATTTATTGCACGTGCTATCAGGTAATGATGTGCTGCTGGTTTACAAGCTCGTCGTAGGTGGTCTGAACGTTATCAAGCGTAACGAGCGTAGATTTAGTGTAGGCGGCTCCCGTGCCGTCACGGTCGATGGAGATCACAGTATTGCCACCGCTTTGTGAAACAGAGACATAGTTCCCAAGCGTCGACGCGCTACCGTTCCAGCCCACCAGCAGATCGCCAATGTCGATCTTGTCTCCCTGCGCCAGGGAGAAGTTCGTCCAGTGGTCACCGCCAGCGCTGGTGATGTTGCCCCCCGTTGCGTTACCCGCCGTATTGTTCAACACCTGATAAATCAGCGTGTCGCCATAGGCCGTGCCGCTGATGAGATCGTTATGCTCCGAACTGACAAATTTCGGCGCCATGTTGATGGTCAGCGACGCAGTATCCTTACTACCGTTGGCATCGGTCAGGGTGTAGTTAAAGACCTCCTTGCTGGTAATGGTAGAGAACGATATCCCCGGGTTGAGCGTGTAGGTGTAGCTGCCGTCTGCGGCAATCGCCAGCGTGCCGTAATGGCCCGTAATGTTCACCTGCGTGCTGCCGGTATACGGATCCAGCGTGGTGGTCACGCCGTCGTAGCCGGTAATGCTGAGGCGGGTATCCACCGAGTGCAGCTGGTCCATTGCGCCCGCGGAGCCGGTGCCGTCGAAGATATTGCCGTCAACGGTGTGGGTGCCCGTGGCGTCGAACTGCGACAGTGAGTAGCTGGTGCCGGTAACGCTTGGGGTTATGGTGATATTTCCTACAGCCAGCGGCCCCATTCTGCCGGTATAGCTCAGGGTATAGGTCCCCGCCTCCAGATCGAGCCCCGTCAGGTTGATGGTTGCCCTGCCGCCCAGCAGCAGCCCGCCGTTAAACGAGCCAGTTCTGACGGTGGTGGCGCCGTTGGACAGCGTCCAGTCCACCGTTAACCCGCCGAGTGAGAGCAACGAGGCGACGTTAAACGTCAGCACCACGTTGTGCAGCGCGGTATTCGCGCCCACCACGAAGTCGCCGAAGCCGCTGCCCTGGGTTGAAGTGAGCAGCGCGGCGTTCCAGCTCGCCGAGCCGACGGTGGTATCCGAGTAGGCGGCGGTGCGGTGTACCGAGTTCACGTCCATCGCCGTGCTGACATCGTTTACCGCGTCCATTGGCCGCGCGGTTGGGGTGATGTTCAGCGATGCCGTGTCTTTCGAACCGTTCGGCGCGGTGATGGTATAAACGAAGGTATCCGGCGTGCTGATGCTGTCAGCACCGACCCCGCTCTTCAGGGTGTAGGTGTACTCCCCGGCCGCGTTGATCCGCAGCGTACCGTACTCGCCGGTAATCTCCGTCAGACCATTGCCGTTCACCGTCACGCCGTTAACGTCGGAGACCACGGTACCCGCCGGTGCGATATCGTCGGACAGCACATCCCCGGTGGTGGACTCGCTCACGCTTGCCACGCTGTAGACATGATCCTGCAAGACGTTCAGCGTGTAGGCCGTCAGCGCGGTGATCCCCGCCGCCGTATTCAGCAGGAACAGGTACTCGCCGGCGGGCAGGTTCAGCGTCAGCTGCGGCGAGGTGCCGCCCAGCAGCGGCGCGCGCAGCCAGCCCGGTTCAACGCGCATCTGCTCGAAGGTCTGCGTCGCATTGTTGAACTTATAGATGTAGAGGTCGAACACCGAGGCCAGCGCCACGCCGCCCACGGAGGCCTGAACCGTCATGGTGCGGGTGGTGCCTTCTTCCACGTTATAGATGATCGGGTTGGCCAGATCGTCCAGCAGGTTCAGCCCCAGCGTATTGCCAAGGTTAATGCCCACCAGGGTAAAGCCGCCCTGCGACGACGGACCGTTGTTAATGGCCTCAACGGTCGTGTCGAAGGTCAGCGAGGCGGTATCGTCCACGGCCACGATCCCGCTGCTGGTGGCGCCTTCGCCCAGCGACAGAACCAGATTTGCCGAGGCGCTGGTGCCGTTGTGGGTGATGGTGTAGGTAAAGCTCTCCGTGCGGCCAATGACCGAGGCGCTGGTGTTGGTCAGGTTATAGGTATAGCTGCCGTCCAGGTTGATGGTCAGCGTGCCGTACTGCCCCTGAATCACCGTGCCGTCAGCCGTAACGCTGGTGGTGGTGCCCTGGGCGTTGGTGACCGCGGTGACGGTGGTGCCCGCCGGGGCGTTGTCGCTGCCTGCGGTCGGGTCAACGTCGGTGATCACGTTACCCGCAAGGCTGGTGTCGCCGGACACGGTACCTGCGCTGGTCTCTTTCACCGCCACGTCGAGGCTGGTGTAGGAGCCGGTTGCCAGCAGGTTGGTGTTGTAGCTCAGGACGCGATACTGGCCATTCGCCAGGCCGGTCAGGTTGAGCGACACCCCCGCCGCGCCGAGGGTCAACAGGTCAGCGAACTGCGGCTGTCCGGTATCCACCACGGTAGTCCAGGTATTGTTGACGGCGTCAAAGCGCTGCACCACCAGCTCAAGGGTGTTGAGCAGGGAGAGCACGGCACCCGTGGCGTTGGCGTTCACGGCAATATCCGCCGTGCCGCCGCTGCCGACGGTGAAACCTACCTGCGCGGTGTCGTTGCCGAGCAGCGTCAGCACGTTACCCACGGCGCCCACCAGCAGGAAACCGTAGTCGCTGTACTGCGAGTTGGTCACCGTGGCGGTGGTCGTCAGCGCCAGCTCTTCAGCGTTGGTGCTGGCCGACAGCGGCACCACCGGTGCAAGGGCTGAGCCAGGCAGCGAGACGTTGCCGGCCGCATCGGTGGCGGTGATTTGCAGCGTCTGGCCTTCCGTCTGTTTATTGAGGAAGGTGTAGCTCCAGCTGCCGTTGCTGTCCGCCGTGGCGGTGACCGTTGAATTATCCGCCAGGCGAATGGTGACGGTGCTGCCCGCTTCGGCGCTGCCGGTCAGTACGCTGCCGTCTGCGTTGAAGGTCCCGGTTGGGGCCGTTGGCGCAGTGAGATCGACAATCACGGTCGTCGGCGTGGAAATCGGGCTGGTGCCCGAGCCGTTGCTCGCCGTGGCGGTGAAGGCATGCGGGCCTTCACTCAGTACCGGCGTGGTGAAGCTCCAGTTGCCGCTGGCATTCGCGGTGACCGTGCCCATCAGCACCCCGTTGTTATACAGGGTGATGGTCGCGTTCGGCTGCGCCGTACCGCTCAGGGTTGGCGTGGTGTCATCGGTGGTTTTTCCGTTGGTCAGGTTGCCCGTCACCGTCCCAACGTTATCGTCGATGGTGGCGATAACCGGCGCGTTCGGGATCGCCGTGACTGGAGCAATCACGGAGGTGGTGATACCCGCGTTACCGGCCTTATCGGTAGCAAAGACGATCAGGGATTCGCCGGCGGTCTGCGCAGGTGTGATGGTGGCGCTAAAGTTCCCGCTACCGTCAGCGACGGCCGTTCCAAGAACGGTTCCGGTGCTGCTGGTGATGGTGACGGTGCTTCCCGCTTCCGCCGTACCGGTCACCTGCGTACCGTTGGTGATCACCGCCAGGCTCGCCGGGGCAGGCGGCGGCGTCAGGTCAACGTTAATCGTGATAATCGGTGATGCCACGCTGGTATTGCCCGCGGCGTCGGTGGCGGTGGCGGTGAAGTTATGCGCGCCTTCCGTCAGCGTGGTGCTGGTTTGCGGCAGCGTCCAGTTGCCGTTGGCATCCGCAGTGACCGTTCCCACCAGCGTCGTGCCGTCGTAAATACGTACGGTGGAATTGGCTTCCGCCGTGCCGCTTAACGTTGGACGCGTATCGTTGGTTGGGTTAGTGCCGGTGACAGGGCCGGTGACGGTTCCCACATCATCCACAATCGAGGTGATGGCCGGCGCGACAGGGGCGGTGGCATCCACATTGATGGTGTAGCCGCCGGTCTGCGCGCTGGCGTTGCCCACGGCGTCGGTGGAGGAGAAGGTCAGATTGTGCGGCCCGTCAGCCAGCGGGGTAGACGGCGTAAAGCTCCATGCGCCGCCGGTGGCGACAGCGGTGCCAATCTGTACCCCATTATCAAAGATGGTGATCGTGGCGCCGGCTTCTGCCGTACCGGTGAGCGTTGGTCGGGCATCATTGGTTAACCCGCCGTTGGCGACAGGCGTCGCAGCGTTACCGACGTCATCGGTGATGCTGGTCAGCACCGGCAGCGCTGGCGGCGTGGTATCAATGGTCAGGCTGAAGTCGCCGGATGGCGCGCTGGTGTTGCCCGCCTGATCCGTGGCTTCTGCGGTAAAGGTATGCGGCCCGTTGTCCAGCGGCACGGTGATATC
Source organism: Enterobacter cloacae complex sp. P15RS (assembly GCF_014895905.1). NCBI lineage: Bacteria > Pseudomonadati > Pseudomonadota > Gammaproteobacteria > Enterobacterales > Enterobacteriaceae > Enterobacter > Enterobacter cloacae complex sp. P15RS. The sequence goes on from NZ_JADBQL010000013.1 coordinate 331,469, forward strand.
GATGGTCCAGTTGCCGTTGGCATCGGCAGTACCGGTGCCCACCAGCGTGTTGCCCTCATAGATATTCACGGTTGCCAGCGGCTCGCTGGTCCCCACCAGACGCGGGAGAGGATCGTTGGTGGTCTGGCCGGAACCGATCGCCCCGGTGATGGTGCCAACATCGTCAATCGCCTGCGTGATAACGGGCGCGACAGGCACGGTCGTATCCACAACCAGCGTAAAGCCCGGTGAGGCAGGGCTGACGTTGCCCGCGGCGTCGGTTGCCGTGGCGGTCCAGGTGTGGCTGCCGTTTGCCAGCGTGCCGGGGGTGAAGCTCCATACGCCGTTGGCATCCGCCACGGCGGTGCCCACCTGCTGACCATTCTCATAAATGGTGATGGTCGCGTTGGCCGCCGCGGTGCCGTTCAGCGTTGGCGTGGTATCGTCTGTGCTTTGCCCCGAAGCGATCGGGCCCAGTACGGTGCCAACGTTATCGGTGGCTGGCGTAAAGACCGGTGCAACGGGTACCGACGTATCCACCGTCAGGTTGAACGGCGGCGAAGTGTCGCCGGTATTGCCTGCGGCGTCGGTGGCGTTGAAGGTAATGGTGTGTGGCCCTTCACTCAGCGCGGTGGTCGGCGTGAAGCTCCAGGTACCCTGGGCGTTGACGACCGCCGTGCCAATTTCCACGTCATCAACAATAACGTGTACCGTTGCGCCCACTTCCCCCGTACCGTTGAAGGTTGGACGGGTGTCGTTGGTGGCCCCGTTGCTGGCGAGGGTTCCCGTTCCCGGGCCCACGTCGTCTATCACCGTCGTGACGACCGGAGCCGCAGGGCCAGCGGTATCCACCGTAAAGGCGAACACTGGGGAGTTGGCGGAGACGTTTCCGACGTCATCGCTGGCGTTAACGCGCAGATTATACGTCCCGTCCGTCAGGACCAGATCCGGCGTAAAGGTCCAGTTGCCGCTGCTGTCGACCGTGGTGGTACCAATCTCCACGCCGTTATTCAGCACGTGAATGGTGGTGCCCGCCTGGCCGGTGCCGCTAAGGGTTGGCGTGGTGTCATTGGTGACCTGCCCGGCGGTAAGCGGGCCGGTTACGCCACCCGGGGCGTTATCGCTGACCGAATCGATCGTCGGCACCTGTGGCGCCGTCAGATCGATATTGACGCTCCAGACGCCGGACGGCTGGCTAACGTTGCCCTGCGGATCCGTCGCTCTGACGGTAAAGTCATGCGTCCCTTCGCCGAGGGCGGTTTCCGGGGTAAAGGTCCAGGCGCCGGTACTGTCTGCTGCCACAGTACCAATCTGCGTGGTGCCATCAAATATAGCGACGACGCTGTTCGGCTCTGCGGTGCCGGTCAGGGTTGGCGTGGTGTCGTTGGTCGGATCGCCGCTTGGTACAGGCGTTGCGGCATTGCCCGCGTTATCCGTCACGCTGGTTATCACCGGCGTGGTGGAGACGGTATCGACAACGATGGTGATCCCTGCCGATGGGGTGCTTTCATTCCCTGCCGGGTCGGTGGCGGTGACGGTCAGGGTGTGACTGCCGTCATCCAGCGCAGGCGGCGTATAGCTCCAGGTGCCGGTTGGCCCGACGAGAACGGTGCCCAGCGGGTCGCCGTTATTGTAAATCGTAATGGTGTCCCCAGCCGTGCCTGTCCCGGTGAGGGTAGGACGGTTGTCGTTGGTGCTCTGCCCGTCGGCGATAGGGCCAGTAACCGGACCCACATCATCGGTCACCGCACCGATGGCTGGCGCTGTCGGGGCGGTGAGGTCGACGGTGACGGTCGCGATTGGCGACTGCCCACTGGTCTCGCCGGTGGTGGTATTCGTGGCGGTCACGGCAAAGGTATGTGGCCCTTCCGTCAGCGGCAGGAGCGGCGTGTAGCTCCAGTTGCCGTTGGTATCCGCAACGACAGTGGTCACCGGAAGCAGCGATCCATCCTGATAAATGGCGATCACGCTGCCCGGATCGGCGGTGCCGGTAAGGGTAGGCGTGGTGTCATTGGTGGTTTTATCTTTCACGTCGCCCGTGACGGGATCGACGTCATCGTTGATTGCCGTAATCACCGGTACCGCAGGCAGATCGAGCGTGGACTCCGGCACGTCAAAGGTGGTTGACGGGCTGGCGTTTCCTGCTGCGTCCGTGGCGATCAGCGTCAGCGTGGTGGCATCCAGCTGGGCCGGCGAGAGGGCGATGGTGAAGGTACCTCCCGTCGCAACGCCGGTTCCGATGATATTGCCGTTGGCGTCACGTACCGTCACGGTGGTGCCATCTTCCGCCGTACCGGTCAGCGGCGTACCCTGCTCGGCGATGTCGATATTCGTTGGCGTTGCAGGCGGCAGCGTATCCACCGTCACGCTGAGATCGCCGGAGCTGACGGAGGTATTCCCCGCGGCATCACTCGCGGCGACCGAGAAGGTGTGCGGCCCTTCCGCGAGCGCAGGGTCGGCGGTCCAGGACCACGTCCCGTTCGGCTGAACCACCACCACGACCGGAGAGGCGACGCCGTCAACGGTGACCGTTACGTTCGAACCCGGCTCGCCGATCCCGGTAAGGGTTGGGGTGCCGTCACGGGTGTAAAGCACGCTGTTCGCCAGCTGGCTGTCAGAGACGGCGTCAATTTGCGGTACGGTTGGCGTCTGGGTATCGACCGTCACGCTAAAGACCGGGCTGACCGGGCTAAGGTTACCCGCATCATCCACCGCGGCAACGGTGATGTTCAGCGGGCCATCGGTTTGCGTCGGCAGGGTATAGGACCATTGACCGTTGACGACGTCAACGCGATCCACCTCCACGCCGTTGTTGTAGATGATCACCGTTTCGCCGGTGGTGCCGGTGCCGCTCAGGGTTGGCGTAGTGTCGTTAGTAGACCCGCCGTTCTGCGCGCCAGCGATGTCGCTGATGACCGGGGTAGTCGGGTCAAGGGTATCTACCGTTATCGTGATACCGGCTGATGGCACAGATTCATTGCCGGATTCATCGGTGGCGGTCGCCGTGTATTCGTGCGTCCCTTCGCCGATGTTGCTCTCCGGACGCCAGGTCCAGTTGCCATTACCGTCTACCGTAACGCTGCCTACGGCCTGCGGCGCGCCTGTACCCACCTGGTCATAGATGGTAATGACGTCGTTTGGCGTACCGGTGCCGCTCAGTACCGGACGCGGATCGTTGGTGGATCCGCCATCGGCCACCGGACCGGTGATCTGGCTCACGCTGTCCGTCACCACCGGAACACCAGGCGCGGCAGGGGCGTCGCTGTCAATGGTAATAGTCACCGGCGTGGACGGCGCGCTTTCGTTCCCGGCGCTGTCCTGGTTGGTCACCGTCAGGGAGAGATCGTAGGTGCCGTCAGGCAGCGGGGTAGTTGGTGTCCAGGTCCAGTTGCCGTCGCCGTCGATCTCGGCTTCACCAATTTTGGTGGCGCCATCGTAAATGTTCACGGTATCCCCCGGCGTGCCCGAGCCGCTCAGGGTTGGCGTGGTATCGCGGGTAGTCTCCCCCGGATTCAGGGCAGTACCCGGCGTGCCGCCGTCCGGGTTGACGGTAATGTCAGGAATATCCGGCGTTGCAGGCGCGGTCGTGTCGATCGCCAGCTCAAACGGTGGCGAGATGGTGGTGTTACCCGCCTCATCCGTGGCGTGGATCGTCAGCGAATGCGGACCCTCCGTCAGCGGCGTGGTTGGCGTAAAGCTCCAGCCGCCGCTGCCGTCGAGCACGGCCGTGCCGAGCAGGGTGGTGCCGTCATAGATAGTGATGGTGGTGCCTGCCGGTGCGGTACCCTGCAACTGCGGCAGCGTATCATCGGTAGTATCCCCGCTGTTAAGCGGAACCTGCACTGGACCAATATTATCGGAGACGGTGTCAATGGTGGCCGCCAGTGGCGGAGTCGTATCGACGGTAAAGGTAAAGCCGCCAGAAGGCGCGCTGGTATTACCTGCCGCATCGCTCGCAACGACGGTGAAGGTATGCTGGCCGTTCACTAATGGCGTGGCAGGCGTAAAGGTCCACGCGCCGGCGCTGTTAACGAGGGCTGTACCAATATCCTGCCCATCCAGTCGGATCGTTACGGTGGTTCCCGGCTCGCCGGTACCGTTCACGGTAGGGAGCGTGTCGTTGGTGATGCCATCGCTGTCCAGCGCCCCCGTAGTGCCCGGTACGTCATCAACGACCTGCGTAATGGCCGGGGCGCCCGGAACGGCGGTATCCACCGTGATGCTCCAGGTGTTCGATGTCCCGCTGAGGTTGTTGTCGGCATCAACCGCGGTCGCCGTCAGCACGTGCCCGCCGTCCGGCAGCGCGGTAGCCAGCGTGATGGACCACTGGCCGTCAGGCCCAACCGTACCGGTGCCAATGACGGTAGTGCCGCTGTAAAGGGTGATGGTGGTGCCTGGCTCGCCCGTTCCGTTGATGGTTGGCGTGCTGTCGTTGGTGAGACCGTTCTGGCTGACGGGACCGGTATCGCCTGGCGCATCGTCCACCACGCCGGTGATGACCGGGGTTTGCGCTGCGGTGATGTCCGGCGCGTCAAACGGCGCGGTCGGGCCGGTGTTGCCGGCGGTATCGGTGGCATCGGCGGTCAGGGCTTCGCCGTTGGCTTTCGGCGGGATCAGATCAACGCTGAAATTACCCTGATCGTCGGCAACCGCTTCCCCGACCTTCACGCCATTTTCACGAATGGTCACGGTGCTGCCCGGCTCGGCTGTACCGGTCACCGTGGTGCCGTCGGCAGAGATAACCACATTTTCCGGCGCCTGCGGCGGCGTGCTGTCTGGCGCGTCGGCAAAGCCGGACGGACTGGTGTTGCCGCTGCCGTCGGTAGCCGTCACTTCAAGGGCCTCGCCGTTGGTCTGGGCTGGCGAAATCGGGATAGTGAAGGTGCCATCCGGGCCGGCGGTGGCCTGGCCGATGGTCGTACCGTCTGGCGCTTTAATGATAATCGTGCTGTTTGGCTCGGCGGTTCCGCTGACGCTTGCCCCGTCTTCTGCCACCACAAGGTTACCCGGTGCGGCAGGCGGGGTGATATCCGCAGCGTTAACCAGCGCCGGTGAACTCTGGTTGCCTGCGGCATCGGAAGCGACCACGGAGATGATCTCGCCGTTCACTTGTGCAGGGTTGAGGTTGGCGACGTAGTTGCCGTTGCTGTCGGCAGTGGCGGTCCCGATTTGCACCCCGGCGTTGTTGGTGATGACAATTTTACTGCCCGGCTCGGCGGTACCGGTGATTTGCGTGCCTGTGGAGTTGAGCGTCGCCTCCGGCATGTCTGGCGGCGTAAGATCGACGGTGAAGTTGATCGGCTCAGACAGGCCGCTCTGGTTGCCTGCCGCATCGGTTTCGCGCAGGGTAATTGAGTGTGCACCCTCTGCCAGCGGCGTTGTCGGCGTGATGCTCCAGGTACCGTTCGGCAGAACGGTGGTGCTGCCAATCGCAACGCCGTTATCGTAAACCGTAATCGTGCTGCCCGGCTCTCCGCGGCCCGTCAGACGCGGCTGTGACTCGTCGGTAACCTGTCCGGCGGTAATCGCGCCTTTCAGTCCTCCGGTATCGTCATTAACGATAAATCCTGTTGGCGCCGGCGGGGTGGTGACATCCACCGTTACGGTAAAGGCCGGCGAGGCCGGTCCGGTGTTACCGGCGACGTCGGTGGCGCGTACGGTAAGCTGGTGGCTGCCTTCGCTCAGGTTTACCGTCGGCGTAAAGCTCCAGCTTCCGTTGCTGCCCACAACCGCGGTGCCAATGGCAATGCCGTTGTCATAGATGGTGACCGTAGAGCCCGCTTCCGCCGTGCCGGTGAGCTGCGGGCGCGGATCGTTCGTGGTGCTTCCGCTTCCGAGCGTGCCGGTATTGGGCGCAACGTCATCAGTTATGCTGACGATCGCCGGGGCACCCGGCGCGACCGTATCCACCACGAAAGTCACCGCCGTGGACGCCGGGCTGGTATTGCCTGCGGCATCGGTCGCGGTGGTGGTAATAGCGTGGTTTCCTTCAGACAGGTTGGTCGACGGGGTAAAGCTCCATTTACCGCTGGCATCGGCCGTGGCGGTACCGATCTGCTTGCCGTTGTCATAGAAGGTAATGACGGTGCCAGCTTCGCTGATGCCGCTAAACGTCGGGCGTGCATCGTCCGTGCGCTGTCCGTTGCTCAGCGGGCCGGCGTCGGTGCCCACGTTATCACTGACGGTGACAATCTGCGGCGCATCCGGCGCGGTGAG
>NZ_JADBQL010000013.1:337846-338097 GCF_014895905.1 Enterobacter cloacae complex sp. P15RS
TCCAGATTGGCAGGTGCATCCGGCGCGGTGAGATCCGGTGCCGTGACCTGACCGCCCTGGCTGGTATTGCCGGACGGATCGGTGGCGGTGGCGGTGATCTGCTCCCCGTTGGTGAGCGGCGTACCCAGATCGATAGTAAATTTACCGTCGCTGCCGACCTTGCCCGTTCCAATGGTGTTGCCATTGGCATCTTTCAGAGTAATCGTGCTGCCCGGTTCAGCCGTACCGGTTACGGTTTTGCCGTCAGGTGA
>NZ_JADBQL010000014.1:0-98668 GCF_014895905.1 Enterobacter cloacae complex sp. P15RS
GGATTCTGATTCCGGCATTCCGAGGTTCGAATCCTCGTACCCCAGCCACTTTAAAGTCGTTAAGCTGTTTGTTTAACGCAATTGGGGTGTCGCCAAGCGGTAAGGCTCTGGTTTCTGATACCAGCATTCCGGGGTTCGAATCCCTGCACCCCAGCCACTTAAAACAAACAAGCCCGCTCTGCGGGCTTTTTTGTTTTTGTTGCTCAGAATAGTGCGGCCTGATGCCCTCACCCTACCCCTCTCCCACGGGGAGAGGGAATTAAGATTAGAGTCCGAGGGCGTATTTCAGGGCCTGACGCTTCAGGCCACCGGCGCGCTCTGCCGCCATCAGTCCGATATTTCGCAATATCCGCACCGGACCCACGTCATTGCTGAACCCGACATAGAACAGATCCATCCCCGACTGCATAACGAAGTTATCCGCCATCCGGCGCGTCTGGTAGCGCTTGAGTACCTGATGGCTGGCCCAGACTTCCGCGTGAGCGCGTGCGTTGCCCAGCACGTCCAGTAGCGCATCGACGTCACGGTATCCCAGGTTAACCCCCTGCCCCGCCAGCGGATGAATGGTGTGCGCCGCGTCCCCCACCAGCGCCAGCCCTTCACGGGCATATTGCAACGCGTGGCGTCGCATCAGCGGGAATGCACCGGCAGCAACCGGCGTTACGTTCCCCAGACGGCTCGGGAAGTGCTGATGGATTTCACGCTGCAACTGCGCCATTGTCAGCCCCTGCAACTGCCGAATACGCGCCGGTTTGTCGTACCACACCAGCGAAGCCCAGTTATCAAACAGCGGCAAGAATGCATGCGGGCCGTTCGGCGTAAAATGCTGCCAGGTGCTTTCGCCCGGTGCGTTTTCTGACTGAACGGTGATCAGCATGCAGGACTGCTGATACTGCCAGGCATGGATCCCAATACCTGCCATCTGTCTGACCTGCGAGTTTGCGCCATCTGCCCCCACCACCAGCTTCACGGCCAGCTCGTCGTCATTGTCCAGCGTCAGGTGATATCCGCCGTCATGGCGATGCAGGGCTTTCAGCGAGGCCGGAACGCGCAGCGTCACCTTCGGATGCGCCTCCAGCGCCTGCCAGAGCGCCTGCTGGAGCACGTTGTTTTCCACCATATAACCCAGGCGCGGCAGTTTCAGCTCGGCGGCGTCAAACGACACGTGGGCATTTTCCCACTCCCAGGTTTCAAGACGACTGTAGGGATGCGCGCGCATCGCCAGCACCGCCTCCCAGACGCCCAGCCCGCGAAGCAGATCAACAGACGCCGCGCTGATGGCGGAAATACGCACGTCCGGCTTGCTGGCAGGATCGAATGCCGGCGGAGCCGCCTGTTCAATAACGGTTACATCAAATCCCTGCTGCGCCAGCCCCAGCGCCAGTGCGCCGCCGACCATACCGCCGCCGACAACGGCAACTTCGGTGTTCAGGAGTGTCATGGTCACTATTCCTTATTGGAGAATGCCTTAAGTTTACCGGATTTTTGCGGTCCTGAGGTTGACAACCTTCATACTGGTCACAACCGCACCAAAGCATTACAATACGCGGCTTGCAATCCTGAGCTGAGCAAGTCGATGACTAAAAAACTCCATATAAAAACCTGGGGCTGTCAGATGAACGAATACGATTCATCCAAGATGGCCGATCTGCTGGATACCACCCACGGATACCAGCTGACTGAAAATGCGAAAGAAGCCGATGTGCTGCTGCTGAACACCTGTTCAATTCGTGAAAAAGCACAGGAAAAAGTCTTTCATGTGTTAGGCCGCTGGAAGCTTCTCAAACGGAAAAATCCGGACCTGATCATTGGCGTGGGTGGCTGCGTGGCATCGCAGGAAGGTAAGCTGATCCGCCAGAGAGCCCCGTATGTGGATATCGTCTTTGGCCCTCAGACCCTGCACCGTCTGCCAGAGATGATCAATCAGGTTCGCGGCAATCGCAGCCCGGTGGTTGACGTGAGCTTCCCGGAGATCGAGAAATTTGACCGTCTGCCAGAGCCGCGCGCGGATGGCCCGACCGCCTTCGTCTCCATCATGGAAGGCTGCAACAAATACTGTACTTACTGCGTGGTGCCTTATACCCGCGGTGAAGAGGTGAGCCGCCCGGCGGACGATATTCTGTTTGAAATCGCTCAGCTTGCCGCCCAGGGCGTACGAGAAGTGAACCTGCTGGGCCAGAACGTTAACGCCTGGCGCGGTGAGAACTACGACGGCACCACGGGCAGCTTTGCTGAACTGCTGCGACTGGTGGCGGCGATTGACGGCATCGACCGCATTCGTTTTACCACCAGCCATCCGATGGAATTTACCGACGACATCATCGACGTCTACCGCGATACGCCGGAGCTGGTGAGCTTCCTGCACCTGCCGATTCAGTGCGGCTCTGACCGCGTGCTGAACCTGATGGGCCGTCCACACACGGTGCTGGAGTATAAATCCACCATCCGCAAACTGCGCGAAGCGCGCCCGGATATTCAGATTAGCTCCGACTTCATCGTCGGCTTCCCTGGCGAAACCGCTGACGACTTCGAACGCACCATGAAGCTTATCGGCGACGTGAATTTCGACGTCAGCTACAGCTTCATCTTCTCCGCGCGCCCGGGCACGCCTGCTGCCGATATGGTTGACGACGTGCCGGAAGAAGAGAAAAAACAGCGTCTGTATATTTTGCAGGAGCGTATTAACCAGCAGGCCAACGCGTGGAGCCGTCGCATGCTCGGCACCGTCCAGCGTATTCTGGTGGAAGGCACTTCCCGTAAGAGCATCATGGAACTGTCCGGTCGAACCGAAAATAACCGCGTGGTGAACTTTGAAGGCACCCCGGACATGATCGGTAAATTTGTGGACGTTGAGATTGTCGAAGTGCTGACTAATTCCCTGCGCGGGAAGCTGGTGCGCACCGAGGACGAAATGGATCTGCGCATCGCACAGACGCCTGAATCCGTCATCTCTCGCACCCGCAAAGTCAACGATTCTGGCGTAGGTATTTACCAGCCGTAATCCTTCTGGCCTGCCCTCCTGGCAGGCCTTGTATTTCCTCTCATCACCCCCAATATCTACCGCAACGCTTGCGCCTTTATTCTATGGCGTGAATAATTTCGGTAATGACCGTTTTATTACGGCGTGTGGCCACAGGTCAGTTAACCAATTAAAGAGGAACAGTTTGAACATAGATACGCGTGAAATTAGCCTTGAGCCCGCAGACAACGCTCGCCTGCTGAGCCTGTGCGGGCCGTTTGATGACAACATCAAACAACTGGAGCGACGTCTGGGTATCGAAATCAATCGTCGCGATAACCATTTCAAACTCACCGGACGCCCAATCTGCGTCAACGCCGCGGCAGATATTCTCCGCAGCCTGTATGTTGATACCGCCCCGATGCGTGGCGAAATTCAGGATATTGAGCCTGAACAGATCCACCTTGCCATCAAAGAGGCGCGCGTGCTCGAGCAGAGCGCCGAGAGCGTGCCGGACTACGGTAAGGCCATCAATATCAAGACCAAGCGCGGCGTCATCAAGCCGCGTACGCCTAACCAGGCGCAGTACATCGCCAACATTCTTGACCATGACATCACCTTCGGCGTGGGTCCGGCGGGGACGGGTAAAACCTATCTGGCCGTTGCTGCGGCGGTAGATGCGCTCGAGCGTCAGGAGATCCGCCGTATCCTGCTGACCCGTCCTGCCGTAGAAGCCGGTGAGAAACTCGGCTTCCTGCCGGGCGATTTGAGTCAGAAAGTGGACCCCTATTTGCGCCCGCTGTACGACGCGCTGTTCGAAATGCTCGGCTTCGAGAAAGTTGAAAAGCTTATTGAGCGTAACGTGATTGAAGTCGCCCCGCTGGCCTACATGCGTGGCCGTACGCTTAACGACGCGTTCATCATTCTGGATGAGAGCCAGAACACCACCATCGAACAGATGAAGATGTTCCTGACGCGTATCGGCTTTAACTCGAAAGCGGTTATCACCGGTGACGTGACCCAGATTGACCTGCCGCGCAACACCAAATCGGGTCTGCGTCACGCCATCGAAGTGCTGGCCGAGGTAGACGAAATCAGCTTTAACTTCTTCCACAGTGAAGATGTGGTACGCCATCCGGTCGTCGCGCGTATCGTTAACGCTTATGAGGCCTGGGAAGAGGCCGATCAGAAGCGCAGGGCCGAGCTGGCCGCAGAACGTAAGCGCGAAGCGCAGGAGCATGAACAGAAATGAGTCAGGTGATCCTCGATTTACAGCTGGCCTGTGAAGATAATTCCGGCATGCCAGAAGAGGCACAGTTTCAGAAATGGCTGGATGCCGTTATCCCTCAGTTTCAGGAAGAATCAGAAGTCACGATTCGCCTGGTGGATGAAGCGGAAAGCCATGAGCTCAACCTGACCTACCGCGGGAAAGATAAGCCGACCAACGTGCTCTCTTTCCCGTTCGAAGCGCCTCCGGGTATTGAGATGCCGCTGCTGGGCGATCTGATCATCTGCCGTCAGGTGGTTGAGCAGGAAGCCAAAGAGCAGCAAAAGCCGCTGGAAGCACACTGGGCACACATGGTGGTGCACGGTAGCCTGCATCTTCTGGGTTACGACCATATTGAAGATGACGAAGCGGAAGAGATGGAATCCCTCGAGACAGAGATAATGCTTGCTCTGGGCTATGAGGATCCGTACATTGCCGAGAAAGAATAGCCAGTCACTGACTACCATTCCGCCGCGCAGGGATAGAGCGCGGCGGTTAACGTTGAACTAACAAGAGAACCCTTAACAAACGCCATGAGCGACGACAATTCACACAGTAGCGACACGACAACCGCAAAAAAGGGATTTTTCTCCCTCATTCTGAACCAGCTTTTCCACGGCGAACCAAAAAACCGTGATGAACTGCTGGAGCTGATTCGTGATTCCGGGCAAAACGATCTTATCGATGAAGATACGCGCGAAATGCTCGAAGGGGTGATGGACATCGCCGACCAGCGCGTCCGCGACATCATGATCCCCCGCTCGCAGATGATTACCCTGAAACGTAACCAGACGCTGGACGAGTGCCTCGATGTGATTATCGAATCGGCTCACTCGCGCTTCCCGGTCATCAGCGAAGATAAAGATCACATCGAAGGGATTTTGATGGCGAAGGATCTGCTGCCGTTTATGCGCAGCGATGCCGAAGCCTTCAGTATGGAAAAAGTGTTACGTCCGGCCGTCGTTGTGCCGGAAAGTAAACGTGTGGATCGGATGCTGAAGGAGTTTCGCTCCCAGCGCTACCACATGGCGATTGTTATTGATGAATTTGGCGGCGTTTCCGGTCTGGTTACAATCGAGGACATCCTTGAGCTGATCGTGGGCGAAATTGAAGATGAGTATGACGAAGAAGAGGATATCGACTTCCGTCAGCTGAGCCGCCACACCTGGACCGTGCGCGCGCTGGCCTCCATTGAAGACTTCAACGACACCTTCGGCACCAGCTTCAGCGATGAAGAAGTGGACACCATTGGCGGTCTGGTGATGCAGGCCTTCGGCCATCTTCCGGCCCGCGGTGAAACCGTTGACATCGATGGTTACCAGTTCAAGGTCGCAATGGCTGACAGCCGACGTATTATTCAGGTTCACGTCAGAATGCCGGACGACTCACCGGTGCCAAAACTGGAAGATTAATGTAAATGGCATTTGCCCCATTATTAGAACGCCAGCGCGTCCGTTTGCTGCTGGCGCTGTTACTCGGAGCCAGCGGTACGCTGGCTTTTTCTCCTTACGATATCTGGCCTGCCGCTCTTCTCTCCCTGATGGGGCTACAGGGTCTTACCCTGAACCGTCGCCCGGTACAGGCCGCGGCCATCGGCTACTTCTGGGGGCTGGGGCTGTTCGGCTCTGGCATCAACTGGGTCTACGTCAGTATCGCGCAATTTGGCGGAATGCCGGGGCCGGTTAACGTCTTCCTGGTTGTGCTGCTCGCCGCGTATCTGTCGCTCTACACCGGCCTGTTCGCGGGTGTCCTTTCTCGTCTTTGGCCTAAAACCAGCTGGCTGCGCGTGGCGATAGCGGCTCCCGTTGTCTGGCAAATCACCGAATTTCTGCGCGGCTGGGTACTGACCGGCTTTCCGTGGTTGCAGTTCGGCTACAGCCAGATAGACGGCCCGCTGAAAGGTCTGGCTCCCGTCATGGGCGTGGAGGCGATCAACTTCCTGTTAATGGCGGTCAGCGGCCTGCTGGTGCTGGCCCTGGTGACACGTAACGGGAAGCCGCTGGTTGTCGCGCTGATCCTGTTTGCCCTGCCCTTCCCGCTGCGCTATATCCAGTGGTACACGCTGGAGCCCGCGCGCGCCACGCAGGTTTCTCTGGTGCAGGGCGATATCCCGCAGTCACTGAAATGGGATGAGAATCAGCTGCTGAACACGCTGAAAATCTACGCCAACGCCACCGAAGAGGTGATGGGCAAATCACAGCTCATCATCTGGCCTGAGTCTGCGATCCCGGACCTGGAGATCAATCAGCAACCCTTCCTGAAGATGATGGACGATTTGCTGCGCGCTCGCGGCAGTACGCTGATTACCGGCATTGTGGATGCGCGTCTGAACCAGCAGAACCGCTATGACACCTACAACGCGATCATTACGCTCGGTAAGGACAGTGAATACAGCTATACCTCCACCAATCGCTACAACAAAAATCACCTTGTACCGTTTGGCGAGTTTGTTCCGCTGGAGTCGATTCTGCGCCCGCTGGCGCCGTTCTTCGATTTGCCGATGTCCTCGTTCAGCCGCGGCCCGTACGTTCAGCCGCAGCTTCACGCGCACGGTTTTGCCCTGACGGCCGCCATTTGCTACGAGATTATCCTCGGCGAGCAGGTGCGCGATAACTTCCGCCCGGACACCGACTATCTGCTGACCATCTCAAACGACGCCTGGTTCGGTAAATCGATTGGCCCGTGGCAGCACTTCCAGATGGCGCGAATGCGTTCTCTGGAGCTGGCGCGTCCGCTGCTGCGTAGCACCAATAACGGCATCACCGCCGTGATTGGCCCGCAGGGCGAAATCCAGGCCATGATCCCGCAGTTCACCCGTGAAGTGCTGACCACCAAAGTTACGCCTGCCTCGGGCCTGACGCCGTACGCCCGCACCGGCAACTGGCCGCTGTGGATCCTGACCGCGCTGTTCGGCTTTGGCGCCGTGCTGATGAGCCTGCGTCAGCGTCGTAAATAATCTTGCCTTGTGATGCCGGGTGGCGCTGACGCTTACCCGGCCTACATTTTTACTCCCGCAGGTCGGGTAAGGCGTCGCCGCCACCCGACAATTTCCTCCCAACCCTCAATTCTGGCACGCCTGTTGCTTTATTTCTTAACGCAAACGCTGTCTGGCTTAACGTGCAACCCTGTCGCACCAGCATCGATCGCCGGTGGCACCGAAACGGTGCAACGGGAGATTATTGCCTCGGAATGGTGCGGCGCGCTTCGCAAAAATAAACAATAACGCAGCAAAATCTTTACATTAAGCCAGACTAAATGTTAACAAGCTTGCATAACACTGCACTCGCATTGCGCGAGATATAACAACATCACAATGGGTATCTATGCGTCACTGGCGCTGATAAGAAAGGAGTTGGGTATGCAATTACGTAAACTGGCCACAGCAATGCTGGTTATGGGAATGTCTGCGGGCATCGTCCACGCTGAAGACGCTCCGGCAGCAGGAAGCACTCTCGACAAGATTGCCAAAAACGGCGTGATCGTGGTCGGCCACCGTGAATCTTCTGTCCCGTTCTCTTACTACGACAACACGCAAAAAGTCGTGGGCTATTCACAGGATTACTCCAACGCCATCGTTGAAGCCGTGAAGAAAAAGCTGAACAAACCTGACCTGCAAGTGAAGCTGATCCCCATCACTTCACAGAACCGTATCCCTCTGCTGCAAAACGGCACGTTTGATTTTGAGTGTGGCTCGACCACCAACAACCTTGAACGTCAGAAACAGGCTGCTTTCTCCGATACCATCTTCGTTGTGGGCACTCGCCTGCTGACGAAAAAAGGCGGCGATATCAAAGACTTTGCTGACCTGAAAGGCAAAGCGGTTGTCGTGACTTCCGGTACCACATCCGAAGTCCTGCTGCACAAGCTGAACGACGAGAAGAAAATGGACATGCGCATCATCAGCGCGAAAGACCACGGCGACTCGTTCCGTACCCTGGAAAGCGGTCGTGCTGTCGCCTTTATGATGGATGACGCCCTGCTGGCGGGCGAACGCGCGAAGGCGAAGAAACCAGACAACTGGGAAATCGTCGGAACCGCGCAGTCGAAAGAAGCTTACGGCTGTATGCTGCGTAAAGGCGATGAAGACTTCAAAAAGCTGATCGATGACACCATCGCTCAGGCGCAAACCTCTGGCGAAGCGGCAAAATGGTTCGACAAGTGGTTCAAGAACCCTATTCCACCAAAAAACCTGAACATGAACTTTGAACTGTCTGACGACATGAAAGCGCTGTTCAAATCACCAAACGACAAAGCTCTTAACTAATTAGAACGACAGGGGCGGGATCTCCTGCCCTCTCGATTGTCGGGAAGCATGGACAGACTATACGTTGAGTGGTCGTTCCCCACTCAGCGCAAAAATTGAGCTTCTCACCAATCTTCGAGGGTAGCGCTGCTACCCTCTTTTTTCTGGAGTTTACTATGTCAATTGACTGGAACTGGGGCATCTTTCTGCAACAAGCCCCGTTCGGCAACACCACCTATCTCGGCTGGCTGTGGAGCGGCTTTCAGGTTACCGTTGCGCTATCGATAACGGCGTGGATTATCGCGTTTCTTGTCGGTTCGCTGTTCGGTATTCTGCGTACCGTCCCTAACCGTTTTCTCTCTTCAATTGGCACGCTCTATGTGGAACTGTTCCGTAACGTTCCGCTGATCGTGCAGTTCTTTACCTGGTATCTGGTGATCCCGGAACTACTGCCGGAAGATCTCGGCATGTGGTTCAAGGCAGAACTGGATCCTAACGTACAGTTCTTTGTCTCTTCCATGCTGTGTCTGGGGCTGTTCACCGCTGCGCGCGTCTGCGAGCAGGTACGTGCCGCCATACAGTCACTGCCGCGCGGGCAAAAGAATGCGGCACTGGCGATGGGCCTGACCCTGCCACAGGCCTACCGTTACGTCCTGTTGCCTAACGCTTACCGCGTCATCGTTCCGCCAATGACCTCCGAAATGATGAACCTGGTGAAAAACTCGGCCATCGCCTCAACCATTGGCCTGGTCGATATGGCGGCGCAGGCGGGTAAGCTGCTGGATTACTCCGCTCACGCGTGGGAATCCTTCACGGCGATCACGCTCGCGTATGTTCTGATTAACGCTTTCATCATGCTGGTGATGAACCTGGTTGAACGCAAAGTACGCCTGCCGGGCAATCTGGGGGGCAAATAATGTACGAATTTGACTGGAGTTCCATTGTTCCCTCCATGCCCTATCTGCTGGATGGACTGGCAATTACCTTAAAGATCACCGTTATCGCTATTATTGTCGGTATTGTCTGGGGCACCCTGCTGGCGGTGATGCGCCTGTCGAGCTTTAAGCCGCTCGCCTGGTTCGCCACGGCTTACGTTAACGTATTCCGCTCCATCCCGCTGGTCATGGTGCTGCTGTGGTTTTACCTGATTGTTCCCGGATTCTTACAGAACGTGCTGGGACTGTCGCCGAAAACCGATATCCGCCTGATCTCTGCCATGGTGGCGTTTTCCATGTTTGAAGCCGCCTACTACTCCGAGATCATCCGCGCCGGTATTCAGAGTATCTCGCGCGGGCAGTCCAGCGCTGCGCTGGCGCTCGGTATGACGCACTGGCAGTCCATGAAGCTGATTATTCTGCCGCAGGCGTTTCGCGCCATGGTTCCGCTGCTGCTGACGCAAGGCATCGTCCTGTTCCAGGATACCTCCCTGGTCTACGTGCTGAGCCTGGCAGACTTCTTCCGTACCGCCTCCACCATTGGCGAACGTGACGGAACGCAGGTTGAGATGATCCTCTTCGCGGGCGGGGTCTATTTTGTGATTAGTTTAAGCGCATCGCTGTTGGTCAGCTGGCTGAAGAAAAGGACCGTATAATGATTTCCCTGAAAAATGTTTCTAAATGGTATGGGCACTTTCAGGTGCTGACCGACTGCTCAACAGAAGTGAAAAAAGGCGATGTGGTGGTGGTCTGCGGCCCGTCCGGTTCCGGTAAGTCTACGCTTATCAAAACCGTTAATGGTCTGGAACCTGTCCAGCAGGGTGAAATTGTCGTTAACGGCACCAAAGTGAACGACCGTAAAACCAACCTTGCCCAGCTTCGCTCCCACGTGGGCATGGTGTTCCAGCATTTTGAGCTGTTCCCGCACCTGTCGATCATTGAGAACCTGACGCTTGCACAGGTGAAAGTGCTGAAGCGTGATAAAAAAGCGGCGCGCGAAAAGGGGCTGAAGTTACTGGAACGCGTCGGGCTCTCTGCGCATGCGGATAAGTTCCCGGCACAGCTTTCGGGCGGCCAGCAGCAGCGCGTGGCAATCGCGCGGGCGCTGTGTATGGATCCGGTGGCGATGCTGTTCGATGAACCGACTTCTGCACTCGATCCGGAGATGATCAACGAAGTGCTGGACGTGATGGTGGAGCTGGCGCACGAAGGGATGACCATGATGGTGGTGACGCACGAAATGGGCTTCGCCCGTAAAGTGGCCAACCGCGTGATCTTCATGGATGAAGGGAAAATCGTTGAAGACTCGCCCAAAGAAGAGTTCTTCGCGAATCCGAAATCCGAACGCGCTAAAGACTTCCTCGCTAAAATCCTGCATTAATCTTTTCAGTGCGCAATCTGCGGATTGCGCACTGCTTCACGCTTTAGATCTCTTTTTCTATTCGGCGTCACATCGCAGCGTTAACCTTGTCACAAAATAATGCTAAGAATGGAGAACGCTATGGCACACCCTATAATTCTCGACTGCGATCCGGGTCATGATGACGCGATCGCGCTCGTCCTCGCGCTTGCCTCCCCTGAACTGGACGTCAAAGCTGTCACCTCCTCCGCCGGGAACCAGACGCCGGATAAAACCTTGCGAAACGTGTTGCGCATGCTGACGCTGCTGAAACGCACCGATATTCCGGTCGCAGGCGGCGCCATTAAGCCGCTGATGCGCGAACTGATCATTGCGGACAACGTTCACGGTGAAAGCGGGCTGGATGGCCCGGCGCTGCCGGAGCCAGGTTTCGCACCGCAAGACTGCACTGCCGTCGAGCTAATGGCGAAGATACTGCGTGAAAGCGCAGAGCCGGTGACGCTGGTGGCTACCGGCCCGCAGACCAACGTTGCGCTTCTGCTGAACAGCCATCCTGAACTGCACAGCAACATCGCCCGTATCGTCATCATGGGCGGGTCAATGGGGCTGGGGAACTGGACGCCTGCGGCCGAATTCAACATCTTTGTTGACCCGGAAGCAGCGGAGATCGTCTTCCAGTCGGGCCTGCCGATTGTGATGGCGGGGCTGGACGTGACGCATCGGGCGCAGATTATGGCAGACGATATTGAACGCTTCCGCGCCGTGGGCAACCCGGTTGCAACGACCGTGGCCGAGCTGCTCGACTTCTTTATGGAGTATCACAAAGCTGAGAAGTGGGGCTTCCACGGCGCGCCGCTGCACGACCCATGCACGATTGCCTGGCTGCTGAAGCCGGAGATGTTTACCACGGTGGAGCGCTGGGTTGGCGTGGAGACGCAGGGGAAATATACCCAGGGAATGACGGTGGTGGACTATTACTCATTGACGGGAAACAAACCGAATACGACGGTAATGGTGGATATTGATCGGGAAGCGTTTGTGGATTTGCTGGCGGAGAGGCTGGCTTATTATTCTGCGGCCTGATGCCCTCACCCTGGCCCTCTCCCACAGGGAGAGGGAATAAACCTGCGCTTTTACTTATGGCTCAAACGGGCGACGCTGGAACTGGTCGTGCCCGCATTTCGGACACAGCGACAGCACCTCCGGCGTATAAACGGCCATGTGGTGGTGGCACTTCTCACACACCAGATTCCCCAGCCCCACCACTTCGCCGCTGTGATAGACTCCGTGGTGGTTTAAATCCTGGAACACCTCGCGCCACTCCAGCTGGGTTTTATCGGTAATATCCGCCAGCTCCTGCCACAGGCTCTCTTTAATGACTCGCATAAAAACGCTGTCGGCGATCTCGTCCTGACTCTCCTCGTAGCTTCGCGCAAACTCTTCCAGGTCACGGCGCACGGCGCGCGTCACCTCTTCCACTTCGGTTCGCGTTAACTCACCCGTTTGCGTCACGCGTGCGCGTGCCTGTTCGACCAGCGCGTCGATATCGCGCTCGCCGTTACGCAGCCGTTCCGTCAGTGTGGCCATCAGTTCACGGTAAAATTGAGCAACCTTGTTCATCATTTTGCCTCCCGGGTAAGTAACTGTCTCTAATAATAGACCTTATTTCGTCACCGCTTTGTCAGGTGAAGCACAGACCCGGTAAATTCCTGCAAAGTGCATTTGCGTGAAAGGCTGTTTTGACGCGGGCGTTTGGGCTATGCTATGCGGATCTGAATTACCACATCCATTGGCTACATTTGTAGCTGTATTGAACACAGGACCACTGGCTGCCATGCAAGAGCAATACCGCCCGGAAGAGATAGAATCAAAAGTCCAGCAACACTGGGACGAGAAGCGCACCTTTGAAGTAACCGAAGACGAGAGCAAAGAGAAGTATTACTGCCTGTCGATGCTTCCCTATCCTTCTGGTCGACTACACATGGGCCATGTGCGTAACTACACCATCGGTGATGTGATTGCACGCTACCAGCGTATGCTGGGCAAAAACGTTCTTCAGCCTATCGGCTGGGATGCGTTCGGCCTGCCTGCTGAAGGCGCAGCGGTGAAAAACAACACGGCACCGGCTCCGTGGACGTACGACAACATCGCGTACATGAAAAATCAGCTGAAAATGCTGGGCTTTGGCTACGACTGGAGCCGCGAGCTGGCTACCTGTACACCAGAATATTATCGCTGGGAGCAGAAGTTTTTCACCGAGCTGTATAAAAAAGGCCTGGTCTACAAAAAAACGTCCGCCGTTAACTGGTGCCCGAATGACCAGACCGTACTGGCGAACGAGCAGGTTATCGACGGCTGCTGCTGGCGCTGCGACACCAAAGTTGAGCGTAAAGAGATCCCGCAGTGGTTTATCAAAATCACCGCCTACGCTGACGAGTTGCTGAACGATCTGGACACTCTGGATCACTGGCCTGACACCGTTAAAACCATGCAGCGCAACTGGATTGGCCGTTCTGAAGGCGTTGAAATCACCTTCAACGTAGAAAATTACGACCAGACCCTGACCGTCTACACCACCCGTCCGGACACCTTCATGGGTGCGACTTACCTTGCCGTGGCTGCGGGTCACCCGCTGGCACAAAAAGCAGCGGAAAACAATCCGGAGCTGGCAACCTTCATCGACGAATGCCGCAACACGAAAGTGGCCGAAGCCGACATGGCGACGATGGAGAAAAAAGGCGTTGATACCGGCTTCAAAGCAATTCACCCGCTGACGGGCGAAGCCATCCCGGTCTGGGCAGCGAACTTCGTGCTGATGGAATACGGTACGGGCGCAGTGATGGCCGTGCCGGGCCACGATCAGCGTGACTACGAATTTGCCACCAAATACGGCCTGAACATCAAGCCTGTGATCCTGGCGGCTGACGGTTCTGAACCTGACCTCTCCGAGCAGGCGCTGACCGAAAAAGGCACACTGTTTAACTCCGGTGAGTTTAGCGGCCTGAGCTTCGAAGAGGGCTTCAACGCCATCGCCGACAAACTGGCTTCTCTGGGCGTGGGCGAGCGTAAAGTGAACTACCGTCTGCGCGACTGGGGCGTTTCCCGCCAGCGTTACTGGGGTGCGCCAATCCCTATGGTGACCCTGGAAGACGGCACCGTCATGCCAACCCCGGAAGATCAGTTGCCGGTGATCCTGCCGGAAGACGTGGTCATGGACGGTATCACCAGCCCGATCAAAGCCGATCCTGAGTGGGCCAAAACCACCGTCAACGGCCAGCCAGCGCTGCGTGAAACCGACACCTTCGACACCTTCATGGAGTCCTCCTGGTACTACGCGCGCTACACCTGCCCGCAGTACAAAGAAGGCATGCTGGATTCCGACGCGGCAAACTACTGGCTGCCGGTAGACATCTACATCGGCGGCATTGAACACGCCATCATGCACCTGCTCTACTTCCGCTTCTTCCACAAACTGATGCGTGACGCAGGCCTGGTCAATTCCAACGAGCCAGCAAAACAGCTGCTGTGTCAGGGGATGGTGCTGGCAGATGCGTTCTACTACGTTGGCGCGAACGGCGAGCGTAACTGGGTTTCTCCCGTTGATGCGATTGTCGAACGTGACGAGAAAGGCCGTATCGTGAAGGCGAAAGACGCTGAAGGTCATGAACTGGTTTATACCGGCATGAGCAAGATGTCCAAGTCTAAAAATAACGGCATCGACCCGCAGGTGATGGTTGAGCGTTACGGTGCAGACACCGTGCGTCTGTTCATGATGTTCGCATCTCCGGCAGACATGACCCTGGAGTGGCAGGAATCCGGTGTTGAAGGGGCCAACCGCTTCCTGAAACGCGTCTGGAAACTGGTTTACGAGCACACCTCTCAGGGCGATGCGCCAGCGCTGAACGTAGCTGCACTGACTGAAGATCAGCAGGCGCTGCGTCGTGATGTTCATAAAACCATTGCGAAAGTCACCGACGATATTGGTCGTCGTCAGACCTTCAATACCGCAATTGCGGCTATTATGGAACTGATGAATAAGCTGGCGAAAGCTCCGCAGGACGGCGAGCAGGATCGCGCGTTAATGCGTGAAGCGCTGCTGGCGGTCGTTCGCATGCTGAACCCGTTCACACCGCACGTTAGCTTTACGCTGTGGCAAGAGCTGAAAGGCGAAGGCGATATCGACAACGCGCCGTGGCCAGTGGCTGATGAATCCGCTATGGTGGAAAACACCACGCTGGTGGTGGTGCAGGTTAACGGTAAAGTGCGCGGTAAAATCACCGTCGCGGTCGACGCAACCGAAGAACAGGTTCGCGAGCGCGCAGGCCAGGAACATCTGGTCGCGAAATACCTTGAGGGCGTTACCGTACGTAAAGTGATCTACGTACCGGGTAAACTGCTGAATCTGGTCGTTGGCTAAGCGCGGGAGGAAACGTGCGACAACTGGCAACAATACTCTTATCTCTGGCGGTGCTTGTCACCGCTGGCTGCGGCTGGCACCTGCGCAACACCACGGCAGTGCCTGCGCAGATGAAAACGATGATCTTCGACTCATCCGATCCGAACGGACCGCTGAGCCGGGCCATTCGTAACCAGCTGCGTTTGAACGATGTTAAGCTGATCGAGAAGGGAACCCTGCGTCAGGATGTTCCTTCGCTTCGCGTCCTGAAATCTACGCTGTCACAAGACACGGCGTCGATCTTCCAGGATGGTCGAACCGCGGAATATCAAATGGTGCTTACCGTTGATGCGGCCGTCTTAATGCCGGGTAAAGATATTTACCCTATCAACACCAAAGTCTACCGTTCGTTCTTCGATAACCCGCAGACGGCCCTGGCAAAAGACGCTGAACAGCAGATTATCATCAAGGAAATGTATGATAAGGCCGCAGAGCAGCTGATCCGTAGACTGCCTGCCATTGCCGCGTCGTCGAAGAAAGGCGCTGACGTCATCGAAACACCGGATGCCAGCACGCCGGACATGCCAACGTCGCTGGGTAACTGATGATCAGGTTGTATCCTGAACAACTCCGCGCGCAGCTCAACGAAGGGCTGCGCGCGGCCTACCTGCTACTTGGTAACGACCCCCTGTTACTTCAGGAAAGCCTTGATGCTGTTCGCCATGCGGCAGCCGCACAGGGTTTTGATGAGCATCATACGTTCCAGATCGATAACAGTACCGACTGGAACGCTATCTTCTCGCTTTGTCAGGCCATGAGCCTGTTTGCCTCACGTCAGACAATCCAGATCCTGCTGCCAGAGAATGGTCCTAATGCCACCATCAACGAACAGCTCGCCAAGCTGGTCAGCTTGTTACACAGCGATCTGCTGCTGATAGTACGCGGCAACAAACTCACAAAAGCGCAGGAAAACGCGGCCTGGTTTACCCGGCTGGCCACCAGTGCAGTGCTGGTTACCTGCCAGACGCCTGAACAGGCACATCTGCCAAAATGGGTTGCCGCGCGAGCAAAGCAGCACAACCTGCAACTGGACGATGCCGCCAGCCAGCTCCTTTGCTACTGCTATGAAGGCAATCTTCTGGCACTGGCGCAGGCGCTGGACAGGCTCTCCCTGCTGTGGCCGGATGGCAAGCTGACGCTGCCCCGCGTCGAACAGGCGGTGAACGATGCCGCGCACTTTACCCCCTTCCACTGGGTTGATGCGCTGCTGTCGGCGAAAAGTAAGCGTGCCCTGCACATACTGCAACAGCTGCGCCTGGAAGGCAGTGAGCCGGTCATTCTGCTTCGCACGCTCCAGCGCGAACTACTGCTGCTGAACAACCTTAAGCGCCAGTCGGCGCATACGCCCCTGCGCGCCTTATTCGACAAGCATCGCGTGTGGCAGAACCGTCGGGCGATGACCACGGAGGCGATAAACCGCCTGAGCCAGGAGCAGTTGCGTCAGGCCGTGCAGCTGCTGATGCGCGCCGAACTGACGCTGAAACAGGATTACGGCCAGTCCGTCTGGGCGGAGCTGGAGAGCCTCTCCTTACTGCTCTGCCATAAGGCGCTGGCAGACGTATTTATCGATGGGTGATATGCATTCTTTACAGGCAATGTATGGCGGGACCTTCGACCCGGTGCACTATGGGCATCTTAAGCCGGTAGAAATCCTCGCGAATTTGATTGGCTTGCAGCGGGTGATCATCATGCCCAACAATGTTCCGCCGCACCGTCCTCAGCCAGAAGCAACCAGCGAACAGCGCAAAGCGATGCTCGCGCTGGCTATCGCCGATAAGCCTCTCTTCACGCTGGATGAGCGCGAACTGCGCCGGGATACGCCGTCCTGGACATCGCAAACCCTGCGGGAGTGGCGCGCTGAGCAGGGGCCAGTGAAACCGCTGGCGTTTATCATCGGCCAGGATTCCTTGCTCAACTTTCCCAGCTGGTACCAGTACGAAACCATTCTGGAAAACAGTCACTTGCTGGTCTGCCGCCGTCCGGGCTACCCGCTGACCATGCGTGAACCGCAGCATCAGCAGTGGCTTGACGCGCATCTTACGGACAATATAGAAGACCTTCACAGCCTGTCCGCCGGTAAAATTTACCTCGCCGAGACGCCGTGGTTTGATATTTCCGCAACCCTCATCCGCGAGCGTCTCCAGCAGGGTTTGAACTGTGACGATCTCCTGCCCTTACCTGTGCTGGCCTATATCCACGCACACGGTCTGTATCAGAAAAGTACAGATGCCTGAACATCACCGGCGAAATTGCCTGTTAATGATTATCCTGCCTTGACAGGCTAAGCCATACTGATATCCTCCGCTGCCAGACTTTCCCGCCGATCGTTGCTTTACAGAAATTGTTTTACAAAAATGGCGATGCAATCTCAGGCGGAGGGTGGGATGATACCCGCCTTCAAAAGCCGGGCGGTGACATTTGTCCCGCGACTGGCGTCAGTTCAGGTATACTGGCTGACCACGAATTCACAGTTGTACAATCTCATTCACCCAGGGGGAAAACTTGCAGGGTAAAGCACTCCAGGATTTTGTTATCGACAAAATTGATGACCTGAAAGGTCAGGACATCATCGCTATCGACGTTAAGGGTAAATCCAGCATCACCGACTGCATGATTATCTGCACCGGTACCTCAACTCGTCACGTTGTTTCGATTGCTGACCATGTTGTTCAGGAATCGCGCGCGGCAGGGCTGCTTCCGCTGGGCGTTGAAGGTGAAGCGACCGCTGACTGGGTGGTTGTCGATCTCGGCGATGTGATTGTCCACGTCATGCAGGAAGAGAGCCGTCGCCTGTATGAGCTGGAAAAACTCTGGGGTTAATGCGTGAAGTTGCAGCTGGTCGCCGTCGGCACCAAAATGCCTGACTGGGTACAAACTGGTTTTACTGAGTATCTGCGTCGTTTCCCAAAAGATATGCCGTTCGAACTGGTGGAGATCCCAGCAGGAAAGCGCGGCAAGAACGCAGATATCAAACGTATTCTCGATAAAGAGGGAGAGCTGATGCTGGCTGCCGCAGGCAAAAACCGCATCGTGACCCTCGATATCCCGGGCAAGCCCTGGGATACGCCGCAGCTGGCGCACGAACTGGAGCGCTGGAAGCAGGACGGTCGTGACGTCAGTCTGTTGATTGGCGGACCAGAGGGGTTATCTCCCGCCTGCAAAGCGGCAGCAGAACAAAGTTGGTCACTCTCTGCGCTGACGCTGCCCCACCCGCTCGTGCGGGTTCTCGTGGCAGAAAGTTTGTATCGCGCGTGGAGCATCACTACCAACCACCCTTATCACCGCGAGTAATGACTGACCAGGGTAACTTAAGCAGCGGATGAAACTACAGAATTCTTTTCGCGACTATACGGCTGAGTCCGCGCTGTTTGTGCGCCGGGCGCTGGTCGCCTTTACGGGGATTTTGCTGCTTACCGGCGTGCTGATCGCCAACCTCTATAATCTGCAAATTGTCCGCTATACCGATTACCAGACCCGCTCAAACGAAAACCGTATCAAGCTGGTGCCCATCGCGCCCAGCCGCGGCATTATCTACGATCGTAACGGCACCCCGCTGGCGCTAAACCGCACCATCTATCAGATTGAGATGATGCCGGAGAAAGTGGATAACGTGCAAGATACGCTGAACGCGCTGAGAAGCGTTGTCGACCTGAACGATGATGACATCGCGGCGTTCAAAAAAGAGCGTGCACGTTCTCACCGCTTCACCTCCATTCCGGTAAAAACCAACCTGACAGAAGTGCAGGTCGCCCGTTTTGCCGTTAACCAGTACCGTTTTCCCGGCGTGGAAGTCAAAGGTTATAAGCGCCGCTACTATCCTTACGGCTCCGCGCTGACGCACGTGATTGGCTACGTCTCCAAAATCAACGATAAAGACGTCGAACGCCTTGATAAAGACGGCAAGCTGGCTAACTACGCCGCAACCCATGATATCGGCAAGCTGGGCATCGAACGTTACTACGAAGATGTCCTGCACGGCCAGACCGGTTATGAAGAGGTTGAAGTCAACAACCGTGGTCGCGTGATCCGTCAGCTAAAAGAGGTCCCCCCGCAGGCGGGACATGACGTGTATCTGACGCTCGACCTGAAGCTCCAGCAGTATATCGAAACGCTGCTGGCGGGTAGCCGCGCCGCCGTGATCGTGACCGACCCGCGTACCGGCGGCATTCTGGCGATGGTTTCCATGCCAAGCTACGATCCGAACCTCTTCGTGGACGGTATTTCCAGCAAAGATTACTCCGGCCTGCTCAATGACCCAAACACCCCGCTGGTGAACCGCGCTACGCAGGGGGTTTATCCTCCAGCCTCAACGGTTAAACCGTATGTCGCCGTGTCTGCGCTGAGCGCAGGCGTCATTACCCGCAATACCAGCCTGTTTGACCCGGGCTGGTGGCAGTTGCCTGGCTCTGAGAAACGCTACCGCGACTGGAAAAAATGGGGCCATGGCCATCTGAACGTGACCAAATCACTGGAGGAGTCTGCGGATACCTTCTTCTATCAGGTCGCCTACGACATGGGTATTGACCGTCTGTCTGAATGGATGAGCAAATTCGGCTACGGGCACTACACCGGTATAGATTTGGCGGAAGAGCGTTCCGGTAACATGCCAACCCGTGAATGGAAGCAGAAGCGCTTTAAAAAGCCCTGGTATCAGGGTGACACCATTCCGGTGGGGATCGGCCAGGGTTACTGGACGGCAACGCCGCTGCAAATGAACAAGGCGATGATGATCCTCATCAACGATGGCGTAGTGAAAGTGCCGCACCTGCTGCAAAGCACCGTTGAAGACGGCAAAAAAGTGCCGTGGATACAGCCTCATGAGCCACCGGTGGGTGACATTCATTCCGGATTCTGGGAAATCGCGAAAGACGGTATGTACGGCGTAGCCAACCGCCCTAACGGCACGGCGCACAAATATTTCGCTGGCGCACCGTATAAGGTTGCCGCCAAATCGGGTACTGCACAGGTCTTCGGTCTGAAAGCGAATGAAACCTATAACGCCCACAAAATTGCCGAACGTCTGCGTGACCACAAGCTCATGACGGCGTTTGCCCCTTACGAAAACCCGCAGGTTGCGGTGGCGATGATTCTGGAAAACGGCGGCGCAGGCCCGGCGGTGGGTACCATCATGCGTCAAATCCTCGACCACATCATGCTGGGTGATAACAACACCGAACTGCCTGCTGAAAACCCGGCAGCCGCTGCGGCGGAGGACCAATAATCATGACGGATAATCCGAATAAAAAATCGCTGTGGGATAAGATCCACATCGACCCAGCCATGCTGCTGATCCTGCTGGCTCTGCTGGTGTACAGCGCCCTCGTTATCTGGAGCGCCAGCGGCCAGGATATCGGCATGATGGAGCGTAAAATCGGCCAGATCGCCATGGGCCTGGTCATTATGGTGGTGATGGCGCAAATCCCACCGCGCGTGTATGAGGGCTGGGCGCCCTATCTCTATATTTTCTGTATCATTTTGCTGGTGGCGGTAGACGCGTTCGGTGCCATCTCGAAGGGGGCGCAACGCTGGCTGGATCTGGGGATTGTCCGCTTCCAGCCGTCGGAAATTGCCAAAATCGCCGTTCCGCTGATGGTGGCGCGCTTCATTAACCGCGACGTCTGTCCGCCGTCGTTGAAAAATACCGCCATTGCGCTGGTGCTGATTTTCCTGCCGACGCTGCTCGTGGCCGCACAGCCTGACCTCGGTACCTCGATTCTTATCGCCCTCTCCGGCCTGTTCGTTCTGTTCCTGTCCGGCCTGAGCTGGCGCCTGATCGGCATTGCGGTGGTCCTGCTGGCTGCCTTCATCCCTATTCTCTGGTTCTTCCTGATGCATGATTACCAGCGCCAGCGCGTAATGATGCTGCTCGATCCCGAGACCGATCCGCTGGGCGCAGGCTATCATATTATTCAGTCGAAGATTGCGATTGGCTCCGGCGGCCTGCGCGGTAAAGGCTGGCTGCACGGTACGCAGTCGCAGCTCGAATTTTTACCGGAACGCCACACCGACTTTATCTTTGCCGTTTTGGCTGAGGAGTTAGGGCTGGTCGGCATCCTGGTGCTGCTTGCACTCTACGTGTTGCTGATCATGCGTGGGCTCTACATTGCCGCGCGTGCGCAGACCACCTTTGGCCGGGTCATGGCGGGTGGGTTAATGTTGATTTTATTCGTTTATGTCTTCGTAAATATTGGTATGGTGAGTGGTATTCTGCCGGTTGTTGGCGTACCGCTGCCGCTGGTGAGTTACGGGGGCTCGGCACTGATCGTGTTGATGGCCGGGTTTGGTATCGTGATGTCGATCCATACCCACAGGAAAATGTTGTCCAAAAGCGTATAAAAATAAGGGGATCGCAATGCGTAAGCAGTGGCTGGGTATCAGTATCGCAGCAAGTTTACTTGCCGCCTGTACAAGTGATGATGGTCAGCAACAGGCAACCGTCGCGCCGCCGCAGCCTGCGGTCTGTAATGGCCCGATTGTTGAAATTAGCGGTGCCGATCCCGTTTATGAACCGCTGAACGCCAGCGTGAATCAGGATTATCAGCGCGACGGTAAAAGCTATAAAATCGTTCAGGATCCTTCCCGCTTCAGCCAGGCGGGATTTGCTGCCATCTATGATGCTGAGCCAGGCAGCAACCTGACCGCCTCAGGTGAAACCTTCGATCCGATGCAGATCACGGCGGCACACCCGACGCTGCCCATCCCGAGCTATGCGCGCATCACTAACCTGGCGAACGGCCGAATGATCGTGGTGCGCATCAACGATCGTGGCCCTTACGGCAACGATCGCGTGATTTCCCTGTCGCGCGCGGCGGCCGATCGTCTGAACACCTCCAATAATACGAAAGTGCGTATCGACCCGATTATCGTGGCGCAGGATGGTTCGCTGTCTGGACCAGGCACAGCCTGTACCACGGTGGCGAAGCAAACCTACGCCCTGCCCGCTCGCCCGGATCTGAGCGGTGGTATGGGGGGCGCGTCAACGCCGGCAGAGCCCGCACAGCCGCAGGGTGAAGTGCGCGCCATCAGCAACGATACGCTGCAAAGTGAAGATGCGACAGGCGCCCCGGTGAAAAGCAGCGGCTTCCTTGGCGCACCCACCACCTTAGCGTCGGGCGTGATTGAAACGAATGAACCAGCTCCAGCGCCTGCGCCTGTCGTTACTGCGCCCGCAGCACAACTCGCCCCGGTAACTGCGCCGGCTGCGACGCAGACTGCTGCGCCTGCGGCGGCGAGCGGCAGCTACGTGGTTCAGGTTGGCGCCGTCAGCGATCGGACGCGTGCAGAGCAGTATCAGCAGCGCTTAAGCCAGCAGTTTGGCGTGCCAGGCCGCGTTGAGCAAAACGGTGCGGTATGGCGTATCCAGATGGGCCCGTTTGCCAGCAAAGCACAGGCCGCGTCCCTGCAACAGCGTTTGCAGAGCGAGGCGCAACTCCAGTCGTTTATCGCTGTTGCGAAATAATTAATCGGTGGTATCCGAAATGTCAGTTTGTGTAAACCACGTTAACACTCTCATGATGAAAGTCGGATGCCTGCCCGTATAGCATTTGCTATAGTAAGGCACTTTTTTTAATTCCATCACGGATGTCGTAGTTCTGACCATGAAGACCACTTTTTCTGCTCGTTTTGTGCAGCGCATGGCGCTGACCACGGCCCTTTGCGCTGCTGCGTTCTCCGCCGCTCACGCTGATGACCTGAACATCAAGACCATGATCCCTGGCGTTCCGCAGATCGACGCGGAATCCTACATCCTGATTGATTACAACTCCGGCAAAGTTCTGGCAGAACAGAACGCCGATGTCCGCCGCGATCCGGCCAGCCTGACTAAAATGATGACCAGCTACGTTATCGGCCAGGCGATGAAGGCAGGTAAATTCAAAGAAACCGACCTGGTAACTATCGGTAACGACGCGTGGGCAACCGGTAACCCGGTGTTCAAAGGTTCATCGCTGATGTTCCTGAAGCCAGGCATGCAGGTTCCCGTCTCTCAGCTGATTCGCGGCATTAACTTGCAGTCCGGTAACGATGCCTGTGTGGCAATGGCCGACTTTGCCGCAGGCAGCCAGGACGCGTTTGTGGGTCTGATGAACAGCTATGTCTCCGCGCTGGGCCTGAAAAACACCCACTTCCAGACCGTTCACGGCCTGGATGCGGAAGGCCAGTACAGCTCCGCGCGTGACATGGCGCTGATTGGTCAGGCGCTGATCCGCGATGTGCCAAACGAATACTCTATCTACAAAGAGAAAGAGTTCACCTTCAACGGCATTCGTCAGACCAACCGTAACGGCCTGCTGTGGGATAACAGCCTGAACGTCGACGGCATCAAAACCGGCCACACCGACAAAGCCGGCTATAACCTGGTGGCCTCCGCTACTGAAGGCCAGATGCGTCTGATCTCCGCCGTGATGGGGGGACGCACGTTTAAAGGACGCGAAACAGAAAGCAAAAAACTGCTGACCTGGGGCTTCCGCTTCTTCGAAACCGTGAACCCGCTGAAGGCCGGTAAAGAATTTGCTTCTGAGCCCGTCTGGTTTGGCGATAACGACCGTGCTTCCCTGGGCGTGGACAAAGATCTCTATCTGACAATCCCACGCGGGCGCATGAAAGATCTGAAAGCCAGCTACGTGCTGAACACCACCGAACTGCACGCCCCGCTGCAAAAGAATCAGGTTGTGGGTACCATCAACTTCCAGCTGGATGGCAAAACCATCGATCAGCGCCCACTGGTGGTGCTGGAAGAAATTCCTGAAGGCAATTTCTTCGGCAAAATCATTGATTACATTAAGCTGATGTTCCATCACTGGTTTGGTTAAAATTTGAACACTTGAAAGTGTGATTTTGATCCCCATATACTACGTATCAGTAAAACTCCCGCCCCGTGGCGGGAGTTATTATTTTTTATACACACGCCGGAGCTGACATGAAAACCAAACTTAACGAACTGCTTGAATTCCCTACCCCTTTTACTTACAAAGTAATGGGTCTGGCGAAACCTGAGCTGGTTGATCAGGTGGTTGAAGTGGTACAGCGCCATGCGCCGGGCGACTACTCTCCATCAGTCAAACCGAGCAGCAAAGGTAACTACCACTCGGTCTCAATCACTATTACTGCAACACATATTGAGCAGGTAGAGACGCTGTACGAAGAGCTCGGCAATATCGAAATTGTTCGTATGGTACTGTAGTCCCTCTGCGGTTGCCCGGTTTGCCGGGTAACTCCTTTCCCCGCTGTGATATACTCCCCGTTACCTATTCTCCCCTGTCTTCGGAGACATCCTTTTGTACCAGGATAAAATTCTTGTCCGCCATCTTGGGCTACAGCCTTACGAGCCTGTTTCTCAGGCTATGCATGACTTTACCGATACGCGCGATGACACCACGCCTGACGAAATCTGGCTGGTTGAACACCTGCCGGTGTTCACTCAAGGCCAGGCAGGAAAAGCCGAACATTTATTGATGACGGGCGATATCCCGGTGATCCAGAGCGATCGCGGTGGACAGGTGACGTACCACGGCCCTGGCCAGCAGGTGATGTATGTCTTGCTTAACCTGAAACGCAGAAAGCTTGGCGTGCGCGAGCTGGTTACCTTACTGGAACAGACCGTGGTGAACACGCTGGCTGAGTATGATATTGACGCTCATCCTCGCGCCGATGCGCCGGGCGTCTATGTTGGAGAGATGAAGATCTGTTCGCTGGGGCTGCGTATTCGTAAAGGCTGCTCGTTCCATGGGCTGGCGTTGAATATCAATATGGATCTGACCCCCTTCCAGCGCATCAACCCGTGTGGGTATGCCGGTATGGAAATGACGCAAATGCGCCAGTGGGTTGATACCGCCACGCCTGACAATATCCGCCCCGTGCTTCTGAAGAACTTTTTAGCGCTGCTTAACAATCCCGCTTACGAATATATTACTGCTTAACACCCATCCGTCAGTGGCTCGATTATTTGACGAGCCACGTCTTAATAAACGCATTTACGCTTTACAATAAACCGCATATTCTATATTTTCGAGTCGCCCATATATTAGCGACCCATATTAATTAGAACCTTAATAGAACCATTACCGGGTATCGTGTAACGTGCGTGACAATCACCCAACTGCTTGTTTTCGATAAACAATGGAAACTTACGAAAGACTTTACTGATCTCTGCAAGCATAATAAATAAATTCAACTATCATTCATATTGTGAATGGATACGGAGTAAGAGCGTGGAGCCTACTAATTTACCAGCCAAACGCCTGAATGAAACCGGCGGCGAAGATAAGCCGCAAATTTTTCGGACTTTACGTAATATTGATCTCAATTTACTGACTATTTTTGAGGCGGTATATGTCCACAAAGGTATCGTTAATGCTGCGAAAATTCTTAATCTCACGCCCTCTGCTATTAGCCAGTCCATTCAAAAATTGCGCGCGATATTTCCCGATCCGTTATTTATTCGTAAAGGCCAGGGCGTAACCCCAACCGCATACGCCACCCATCTGCATGAGTACATCAGTCAGGGCCTGGAGTCGATTCTGGGCGCGCTGGATCTCACCGGCAGTTACGATAAGCAAAGAACCATTACCATAGGCACTTCACCCTCGGTGGGCGTTCTGGTCATGCCGGCTATTTATCAGGCTGTGAAACAGCATGCGCCGCAGCTGCTGATCCGCAACGTGCCCGTAAACGATCCGGAAACACAGCTGGCGCAATTCCAGACGGATCTGATCATCGACAGCAATACCTTCGCGGCCAGAGCATTAGGGCATAACGTTCTTTATTCCGACTCGCTGGCGCTCGTTTGCCGTCAGGCTCACCCTGCGTTGAGCGCACCATTGACGCCAGAAAATCTGCGACAATACGAACATGCCACGTTTATGGCCGAAGGACAGGGACAAGATCCGCTGCGACAGCGTATTAACGAACTGTTCCCGGACCGTCTGATCAGCTTCAGCAGTTACAATATGTTTACCCTTGCGGCCCTGCTTGGCAGCAGCGATTTGCTCTGTATCATGCCCGTGCGTCTCTTCACTCTGCTGCAAAAGTGCTGGCCGCTGGAGAGCATTCCGTTAAGCCAGCTCGCTACGGAATCTGTTGAAATCTCACTGCATTACAACAAGCTAAGCCTGCGCGATCCGGTCCTGGAAAACGTCATTAACGTGATCCGTCAGGCTTTCTGATCCTGCCTTTCAGCACAAGCCCCTGCCGCATGCGGGGCAAAAGGCACAAAACAACAACTATTTTACAAATTGGCGACCAGGCAGGCTGCTTTCACGCCCCTATAAATGATATACTGCCTGTCGTTCGTTCAAAAATAGTTGATAATTACAACATTCCCTTGAATTGAAACGCTTTCCTTCGATATTCGCAACTGGAACACGCACGCTATGAGTAAACCCATTGTGATGGAACGCGGTGTTAAATACCGCGATGCCGATAAAATGGCCCTTATCCCGGTTAAAAACGTGGCTACAGAGCGCGAGGCGCTGTTAAGAAAACCGGAATGGATGAAAATTAAACTTCCGGCTGACTCTTCGCGTATCCAGGGGATCAAAGCGGCGATGCGCAAAAATGGCCTCCACTCTGTCTGTGAAGAGGCCTCCTGCCCTAACCTTGCTGAATGTTTCAATCACGGTACCGCGACGTTTATGATTCTGGGTGCCATCTGCACCCGCCGCTGTCCGTTCTGTGACGTTGCCCATGGCCGTCCTGTTGCGCCTGACGCAAACGAACCGCAAAAACTGGCGCAGACCATTGCCGATATGGCGCTGCGTTATGTTGTTATCACCTCCGTTGACCGTGACGATCTGCGCGATGGCGGTGCTCAGCATTTTGCTGACTGCATTACCGCCATCCGCGAAAAAAGCCCGAACATTAAGATTGAGACGCTGGTGCCGGACTTCCGTGGCCGAATGGACCGCGCGCTCGATATTCTGACCGCGACGCCTCCAGACGTGTTCAACCACAACCTGGAGAACGTGCCGCGTATCTACCGTCAGGTGCGTCCTGGTGCAGATTACAACTGGTCTCTAAAACTGCTGGAGCGCTTCAAAGAAGCCCATCCGCATATTCCTACCAAGTCTGGCCTGATGGTGGGTCTGGGTGAAACCAACGCTGAAATCATTGAAGTGATGCGCGATCTGCGCCGCCATGGCGTGACGATGCTAACGCTGGGCCAGTACCTACAGCCGAGCCGTCACCACCTGCCCGTACAGCGTTACGTGAGCCCGGATGAGTTCGATGAAATGAAAGCCGAAGCGATGGCGATGGGCTTTACCCACGCGGCCTGCGGCCCGTTTGTTCGCTCCTCTTATCACGCCGATATGCAGGCGAAAGGCGAAGAAGTTAAATAAACCTGTAAAATTTGCTTACAGTAAAACAAAAAACCGGCCTCGTGAGCCGGTTTTTTTATGCAAGCCTTGCAGCATTGCCATTACTCTTTGTGCGAAAGCTTCTGTGCGGTGATGTCATCTTCGGCACTTTTCTTTGCTGCCGCGTCGTCATCGTTCATTGCTTTCTTAAAGCCCTTAATGGCAGCACCCAGGTCTCCACCCAGCGTGCGTAACTTCTTGGTACCGAACAGCAGGACGACCAGTGCGGCAACCACCAGCAGTTTGGTAATACTAATCTCACCCATAAATACCTTCTTTACATGAAACAGGCTGCATTCAGCGCCAAAGAAACCTGAACGTATTAACGGTCATCAGGCGCGCGCACACAATAGCAATCTGTAACAAGGTGAATCAAGCATTGTTGAAAAAAACATCATATTAATTGCGGTGGCGCAAATCTGCGGTTACGCAGAACAGGTAATTGCTCACGCGCAAGCGCGATTCGGTCTGATGTTATCTCCGTCAGCAGTAGCGCAGGCGACTCCGCCGCCGCCGCAACGGTCACTCCCAGCGGATCAACAACCCTGCTCTGCCCGATATTCCTGTTACCACATTCCCCTGCGGCAACCACATAACAGGTGGTATCCAGCGCGCGTGCGGTCAGCAGCGTGGCCCAGTGATGCTCCTTAAGCGGGCCTCTGACCCACGCGGCAGTCAGCACCAGCACCTCTGCCCCCTGCAATGCCAGGTTCAGCGCCAGCTCGGGAAAACGGATATCGTAGCAGGTCATCAGGCCAACCTTGAAACCGTCCACCTCAATCAGCGGCGGAATACTACTTCCCGGATCGACCAGCCGCGACTCCTGGATGCTGAACGCATCATACAGATGCAGCTTGGCGTAACTCGCGACAATCGCACCTTCACGAATCGCCACCAGCGTGTTCACCGCGCGTCCCGGCGTGGAGGGAACATGAATAGTCAAAATGGTGGTGAGCGTATTGCCAGCGCTCTCGGCCAGAAGTTGTTTCAAAAACGCCCCTTCCAGCATTTGCGCAGATTTGACCGACAGGTCCGGATCGCTATCATCGCGCGCCAGTAACGCTTCCGGAAGCACCAACAGCGCCGCCCCTTTTTGCGATGCCTGGTCCATCAGGGAGACGCATTTGCGCGCATTTTCATTCCAGTCCGGCGTCACCGCGAACTGTCCTACTGCTACATACATAATTGTCTCCCGGTTAAAAACAGCGTTACACTCGACGCATTCACACAGCAAACAGCAGGTAATGACAGTGTTACAACTACTTATAGCCGTTTTTATTGGTGGGGGCACGGGTAGCGTTGCGCGGTGGCTCTTAAGCATGCGGTTTAACCCTCTGCATCAGGCCATTCCGATGGGCACACTGGCAGCAAATCTGCTTGGCGCGTTTATTATTGGCATGGGGCTGGCGTGGTTCAATCGCATGACTCATATCGACCCGATGTGGAAGGTGCTGATCACGACCGGTTTCTGCGGCGGCTTAACGACGTTTTCGACCTTCTCTGCGGAAGTGGTATTTCTGTTTCAGGAAGGACGGATGGGCTGGGCGCTGACGAATATCGCCGTTAACATGCTTGGCTCGTTTGCGATGACCGCGATCGCATTCTGGTTATTTTCCCCCGCCAGCGGACAATAAACGCGGCACCCTTAATGTTGGCTTAACTTTTCTCTGTCACTCTTGGCGCAATACTGACTGAGGGTGAGAGCATGAAAGAGAATCTGTTGAGCGCGGGCATGGTACTGCTAAGCGTTGCGATCGTCGCCAGCTTTCTGAAGATCTATCTTATGGGTTGATTCAGAACGAAAAAAACCCGCTCATTGAGCGGGTTTTGAAATTCTTGCTGACGCGTCTGAATTACAGAGCGATTACGTTAGCAGCAGAAGGGCCTTTGGCACCGTTAGTGATTTCGAACTCTACGCGCTGACCTTCAGCCAGAGTTTTGAAACCATTAGACTGGATTGCAGAGAAGTGTACGAACACGTCTTTGCTGCCATCTTCAGGAGTAATGAAACCGAATCCTTTGGACTCATTAAACCACTTAACGTTACCTTTAATCTTAGACATCAAAATTACCTTTACATTAAAAAACGACACAAATGCTGTGTCGGGTATCAGTACAACAATTGTGAGGCGTTTTGTCCAGCGGATCTTTGATAAAAAGTGACAAAAGTCGCGTTAATTTTCGCTGTCCGATTTTTATCCTTTACATTTCAATGCCTGTGCATTTTTTGGCCGATTCATCACCCAAAATCAGTTAAAACTGGAACCGCATCCAGGCAAAGTAAACGTTACCGTTGTTATACGTACCCGGTATGTAGGTCATCTGAAACGTCGCCGGGCCGTAACCGATAGAGGCAAGCGGCAACAGCACCGGGACAGGAATGTATTTCCAGTTATCACGCGCCGTCACTCCTGCCGTATAGCCTAAACCCAGATGGAAATTGTCGTCTGATAACGGACGCCAGGTTTTTTCCCAGCCGTAGCCGCCAATGGGCTCCCATTTGTTGTAGGAGTCCTTAAACGCCATCAGGTACAGGCCATGCCAGTTGCCTTTTTCATCCCAGCGAGACTGACCGAAGCCAGCCCCCCAGGGACGCTCATTATAACGGTCTGTTTTTTCTTTATCGTAGGCAAAACGGGCGTGCCACGTAATGGCCGGAATATAGAGATCGTAATGCTCGGGTTCCTTCCATGTTTGCGCGACGTTATCCGTGAAGGTCGTAAACCAGCCTTTATCCGCTGTATTACCCTCTGCATTTACAACGGACGCGAACGATAACTGCCCAATAATAAACAATAAAAGAAGGGGGAATTTAAATCGTACAATCACAGTGCCATTACCCTATTTCGTATTCAGTGCAAACCTTAACACAGGATACTTGAATGAACGCTTAACGGCATGGGGGGGTATTCTTAATTAACAATCCGGTGCTGAGAATAGTCTGCGTACCGGAAATCTGCCTGACTGAATAAGCGCATGCAAAGGGCATATTTAACTCTGATGTAACAATTTATGCTGCGCAGGAATATCCGACATTCTCAGCCGTGGTGCGGTAATCTTCCTGCCGCCATCGCTGCGACGGTACTGCGCCGGGCCGCGGCCAGGGCACGTTCGCGGGCTTCAACGCTTTTCGAAGCGAGATGCAGGGACAACAGCACGCCACACCCAAAAAATTAACACTTAAATATCAATTTAATGACATATAATCTCTATTCATCTGGTCAATAAGGACATAAGATAAATGACGCAGGATGAGCAAAAATATCATCATCATTGCCTTTAGTCGTCGCTTTCTTGATTTTAATCAGCAAGGACTGGCCATTTATTCGGCACATTTCAGGCTGCTTTTTTATTGATTATTTGTCCTCTCGGGCAGCAAGGATACAGGGGAAATCATGCTTACTTTTCTCGAACTCCTCATTGGAGTCGTGGTCATTGTCGGTGTAGCACGCTACATCATTAAAGGATACTCTGCCACCGGCGTGTTATTTGTCGGGGGCCTTGCGCTGCTCATTATTAGCGCGCTAATGGGTCATCAGGTATTACCCGCCAGTGAAGCCAGCACGGGATATACCGCCACCGATATTGTGGAATATATAAAAATTCTGCTGATGAGCCGCGGCGGCGATCTGGGCATGATGATCATGATGCTCTGCGGTTTTGCCGCCTACATGACCCATATCGGCGCGAATGATATGGTGGTGAAGCTGGCCTCTAAACCGCTGCAATATATTAACTCCCCCTACCTGCTGATGGTCGCGGCCTATTTCCTGGCCTGCCTGATGTCGTTAGCCGTTTCCTCAGCCACAGGCCTCGGCGTGCTGTTGATGGCGACGTTATTCCCGGTGATGGTTAACGTCGGGATCAGCCGTGGCGCAGCGGCGGCTATTTGCGCCTCTCCGGCGGCAATTATCCTCTCCCCTACTTCCGGTGACGTAGTGCTGGCCGCAAAAGCAGCGGAAATGTCGCTGATTGACTTCGCCTTCAAAACCACGCTGCCGATCTCTATTACCGCTATTCTCGGTATGGGCGTGGCGCACTTCTTCTGGCAGCGCTATCTCGATAAGAAAGAGAACGTCAGCCATGAAATGATGAACGTCAGCGAAATCACCACTACCGCCCCGGCGTTTTATTCCATCCTGCCGTTCACCCCGATTATTGGCGTGCTTATTTTTGACGGCAAATGGGGTCCGCAGCTGCACATCATCACTATCCTGGTGATCTGTATGCTGCTGGCGGCCATCCTCGAATTTGTCCGTGGCTTTAATACCCAGAAAGTGTTCACTGGTCTGGAAGTCGCCTTCCGCGGTATGGCAGACGCCTTCGCGGGCGTGGTAATGCTGCTGGTTGCCGCAGGGGTATTTGCCCAAGGGCTGAGCACTATCGGCTTTATTCAGAGCCTGATCTCTATCGCCACCTCGTTCGGCTCGGCCAGTATTATCCTGATGCTGGTACTGGTGGTGCTGACCATGCTGGCGGCGATGACCACCGGCTCCGGTAACGCGCCTTTCTACGCCTTTGTTGAGATGATCCCTAAGCTGGCACACACCTCCGGCATCAACCCGGCTTACCTGTCCATTCCAATGCTTCAGGCCTCTAACCTGGGTCGTACCATCTCTCCGGTATCGGGCGTGGTGGTTGCGGTTGCGGGGATGGCAAAAATCTCTCCGTTTGAAGTGGTAAAACGCACGTCAGTGCCGGTGCTGGTTGGTCTGATTATCGTCATCATCGCCACCGAAGTGCTGGTTCCCGGCGCTGCCTAAGCGAAATTCCTGGTTTCCAAAAAGCGCCTGCGGGCGCTTTTTGTGCTTTAATAACCCCCAGAAATTAATCGCGCCCAACCAATCAGGAAAGCAAATGTTCAGGAAGGATATCGTTATCCCGTCTGGCGCAGTAGCGCTTGCACTCTGTGTCTTCTCACTCCAGGCGGACCCTCTTAAGGCAACGCAGTACGGCGATTTCGATCGCTACGTTCTGGCGCTTTCCTGGCAAACCGGATTTTGCCAAAGCATGGTCGAACGTAACCGCGACGAACCGGACGAGTGCCGGCTGCAAAAAGAGAGCAACAACAAAACCGATTTTCTGACCGTCCACGGCTTATGGCCCGGCCTGCCGAAATCGATCGCTGCTCGCGGCGTGGATGAACGCCGCTGGATGCGCTTCGGCTGCGCCACGCGTCCGGTGCCGAACATGCCGGAAGCAAAAGCCAGCCGCAAATGTGCCGCAGCAGAAACCGGGCTATCGCTCTCGGGCGCGGCAAAGCTGAACAGCGTGATGCCCGGCGCGGGCGGCAACTCCTGCCTTGAACGTTATGAATACGCAAAACACGGCGTCTGCTTTGGTTTTGATCCCGACGCCTACTTCGGCACCATGGTGCGCATGAACCAGGAAGTGAAGAGTAGCGCGGTAGGGGAATTTCTGGCGGAAAACTACGGCAAAACCGTACGCCGCAGCGACTTTGATGCCGCCGTGGCCAAAAGCTGGGGGAAGCAGAACGTTAAAGCCTTCAAGCTTACCTGCCATGGCAATCCGGCCTATTTGACCGAAATGCAGATCTCGCTGAAATCCAGCACCATAAACCAGCCGCTCTCTGCCGGCTCCTTTGCTCCGCAGCCGCATCCGGGCAACTGCGGTAAACAGTTCGTCATCGATAAAGCCGGTTACTGATTGTTCCTGCGGGCATCCGGGCGTACCAGATCGAACCGATGGCTGTCGCTGATGGCGTAGTAGGCCGTCGGTCCCCCCGCACGCAGAATGGGCTGCGCTTTTGCGGTCTGGTAAATCCCCTCTTCCAGCAGACTTTCGGCGATGTGGACGCCCACCACTTCGCCGAGCACCAGCCAGGTATCAATCGGCGTCCCGTCCGCGCCGGTAAGCTGAATGCACTGCGATAATCGGCACTCGAAATTAACCGGGCTTTCCGCCACGCGCGGCGCGCCCACAAGCTGGCTGGCTACGGGCGTCAGGCCGGCAAAGGTAAATTCATCCTCACCATGAGGCAGCGTGACGGAAGTTTCATTCATCGCCTCGGCCAGATCGCGCGTCGCGAGGTTCCAGACAAACTCACCCGTTTCGGTAATATTCCGCACGCTGTCCTTCCAGCCGTTGCTGGAAAAACCAATGATTGGGGGGCGATAGTTAAAGCAGTTAAAGAAGCTATACGGGGCCAGGTTCAGCAGTCCGGCCTTATCACTGGATGAGATCCAGCCAATCGGACGCGGGCCGATAATGGCATTCAGCGGGTCGTGCGGCAGGCCGTGCCCCTGAGAAGGTTGGTAAAAGTACATATCGCTCTCTCTACGATGGGCTGCAACGCGCATTGCCCGGGTTCGGTCTTCCCAGACTAACGAAATTTCCGTTCAGCGTGAATCGGGGGCCGGGTTTATTGCCAAAAATTCATATGGCGCATGATTGTGACGTTCATCACTTCAAACTTACGGGTTCAGACAGTATCATCAGATAAGTTAAACCCTCGCTGCCAGACGGCGAGGGTTTTCTTTTGGATTGGTTTCTGCGTTACACGCAGCATTAACGACATGGAGTAAAAATGTCCAGACCTACGATTATCATCAATGAACTCGACGCAGAACGTATTGACCGCCTGTTGGAAAAACCAGAATTTGCCTCGCTGCCGGTAGCGGATGCGCTGAACGAAGAGCTAGACCGGGCGCAGATGTGTACGCCTGAAACCATGCCGCATGATGTGGTTACCATGAACAGCCAGGTGAAGTTCCGCAACCTGACGACCGGGGAAGAACTGACCCGCACGCTGGTCTACCCGGCGCAGATGACCGACAGCAGCACGCAGCTTTCGGTGCTGGCCCCCGTGGGCGCGGCGCTGCTTGGGCTGCGCACGGGCGATACCATCCACTGGGAACTCCCGGGCGGCGCCTCGGCCCATCTGGAAGTGCTTGAGCTGCTCTACCAGCCTGAAGCCGCGGGCGATTACCTGCGTTAATCCCTTCTGAACAAGCGACCCCGCTTTGCACAGAGGATGCGTCTGCATCCTCTTTCCGCAAAATCACCCGAGAGTGTCAGTGAGAGGCCTCACACGACGCCGCCGGGGAAAGCATTCACCAGCCCTTTCACCTTCTGCTGTGCGGCCTCCGGGGTATCTGCGCCAGGCACCAGGATCACCTTGCGGCACTCTTCCTCGCGTTTTTCGAAAATCTTATAGGCGCGCTCCGCGTCGGCCAGCGGAAGGTAATGGGTCACAATATCTTCCGGCGTGAGCAGCCCCTTTTCGATGAGCGGCAGCAGCTCTCCCAGCCAGGCATGGACGTGCGTCTGGCCCATCTTAAAGCTCAGCCCCTTATCGAAGGCATCGCCAAACAGGAAGCCGTGAATAAAGCCGGCATACACGCCCGGCACGCTGACCACGCCACCGCGTCGCACCGCCGCAATGCACTGGCGCAGGGCTTTGCCGCTGCTGCCTTCAATTTTCAGGTTACTGAGGATCGTTTCCGTCGTGCTGCCTTTGGCCTCAAACCCGACGGCATCAATGACCGCATCCACCCCGCGCTGCCCGGCCGTTTGCTCAATGATTTTCTCCGCCGCGTCGTTATCGTCATCAAAGTTAATCGGGATGGCGCCATAGCGCTCCTGAGCAAACCGCAGCCGGTAAGGGTGATGGTCAACCACGAAAATCTGCTCTGCGCCAAGCAGACGCGCGCAGGCAATGGTCAGTAGCCCCACCGGTCCGGCCCCGAATACGGCGACGCTGGAGCCTTTCTGGATCTGGGCGTTTTTCGCCGCCTGCCAGGCGGTTGGCAGAATATCGGACAGGAAAAGCGCTTTGTCATCAGACAACAGCTGCGGCACTTTAAACGGCCCCACGTTACCTTTCGGCACGCGCACGTACTCAGCCTGTCCGCCCGGCACGCCGCCGTAGAGATGGCTGTAGCCAAACAGCGCCGCAGGAGCGGGAATTTGCTTTTTGTTAAGCGCCGCGCCCTGCCCGCGGTTCGTGTTTTCGCAGGCCGCGTACTGCTGCATCTGGCAAAAGAAGCAGTCGCCGCAGGCGATCACAAACGGGATCACCACCCGGTCGCCTTTCTGCACGTTTTTCACCTCGCTTCCGCACTCCACCACTTCGCCCATAAATTCATGACC
The DNA here is from genome assembly GCF_014895905.1 of Enterobacter cloacae complex sp. P15RS. Classification (NCBI taxonomy): domain Bacteria; kingdom Pseudomonadati; phylum Pseudomonadota; class Gammaproteobacteria; order Enterobacterales; family Enterobacteriaceae; genus Enterobacter; species Enterobacter cloacae complex sp. P15RS. Next base: position 35,686 of record NZ_JADBQL010000014.1, read on the forward strand.
AAAGATATCGCCGTGCTGGACCTTGGGAATTTTTCCGCGATAAAGATGCAGATCGGAACCACAGATCGCCGTGGCCGTTACGCGCAGGATGATATCGTCTGGCTGTTCAATGCCCGGGTCAGGCACGTTATCAACCCGAACATGGTGTGGACCGTGATAGGTGAGAGCTTTCATGCAACCTCCGAAAGGGTGTGGGTTAGCTTATAAAAGGGTAGCTACCCCACGGGATCTGCCCCAGAATCCCGCTGTTTTGAGATTTATCCTGGCGAAATGAAAAAGTGCTGTCGGGATTACAGAAACCATTTATATTTTGTGGTTGAATGATTTCAGCGTTTATAAACAAGGAGAAACGGTTATGTATCAAACAATCATTATGCCGGTTGATGTTTTCGAAATGGAACTGAGTGATAAAGCTGTACGTCACGCGGAATTTCTCGCGCAGCAGGACGGAATTATTCATCTTCTGCATGTCTTACCGGGCTCTGCCAGCCTGAGCCTGCACCGCTTTGCTGCCGACGTGCGCCGTTTTGAAGAGCATTTACAGCACGAAGCCGAAACGCGCCTGCAAACCATGGTCGGGCATTTCAGCATCGATCCTTCCCGCATTAAAACTCACGTTCGCTTCGGCAGCGTTCGCGACGCCGTTAACGAGCTGGCCGCGGAGCTGAATGCGGACGTAGTGGTGATCGGTTCACGTAATCCTTCCATCACCACGCACCTGCTGGGATCGAACGCGTCCAGCGTGATTCGCCACACCCACATTCCGGTGATGGTCGTCAGATAAAAAAAGAGGCCACCTTCTGGTGGCCTCTTGCATTGCAGGTATAGTCTTGCTTTCTTTTGTTATGCGGTTTTGGTGCGGATCAGGTAATCAAACGAGCTCAGCGACGCTTTCGCACCTTCGCCGGTGGCGATGATGATCTGCTTGTACGGCACGGTGGTGCAGTCGCCCGCCGCAAATACCCCTTTCACGCTGGTTTCGCATTTCGCATCAATGATGATCTCGCCCATGCGGTTGCGCTCAATCGCGCCTTCCAGCCAGGTGGTGTTTGGCAGCAGACCAATCTGAACGAAGATCCCCGCCAGCGGTACACTGTGGATATCGCCGCTCACGCGGTCGCGGTATTCCAGGCCGGTCACCTTGCTGCCGTCGCCTTTCACTTCCGTCGTCTGGGCATTCAACACAATGTCGACGTTATTCAGGCTACGCACTTTGTCCTGCAACACCTGGTCCGCTTTCATCTCTGGGGCGAACTCCAGCAGGGTAACGTGTTCAACAATCCCCGCCAGATCGATAGCCGCTTCCACGCCGGAGTTACCGCCGCCGATCACCGCTACGCGTTTGCCTTTGAACAGCGGGCCGTCGCAGTGCGGGCAGTAGGTCACGCCTTTGGTGCGATACTGATCTTCACCCGGCACGTTCATGTTGCGCCATTTCGCGCCGGTGGCAATGATCACGCTGCGCGCTTTCAGCACCGCGCCAGAGGCGGTTTCAATCTGGTGTAAGCCACCTTCTACCGCCGCCGGAACCAGTTTGCTGGCGCTCTGGCTGTCGATGACGTCCACAGCGTAATCGCTGACGTGCGCCTTCAACGCACCGGCCAGCTTCTGACCTTCGGTTTTCGGCACGGAAATGTAGTTTTCGATGTCTACCGTATCGAGCACCTGACCACCGAAACGCTCGCCCATCAGGCCGGTGCGGATCCCTTTACGTGCGGAGTAAACCGCTGCCGCCGCGCCCGCAGGGCCGGAACCGACAATCAGCACATCGTATGCATCGCGTTTGTTCAGCTCTTCCGCCGCGCGTTTTTCTGCGCCGGTATCCACTTTCGCGACGATTTCCGTCAGCGTCATGCGGCCCTGACCAAACTCCTGACCGTTCAGATACACCGCCGGAACGCCCATCACGTTGCGATCGGTGATTTCATTCTGGAACGTGCCGCCGTCAATCGCCGTATGCTTGATGCGCGGGTTCAGAACCGACATCAGGTTGAGCGCCTGCACCACGTCCGGGCAGTTGTGGCAGGAGAGCGAATAATAGGTTTCAAACTCAAAATCACCGTCGATATCGCGGATCTGCTCCAGCAGGGTCTGCGCTTCTTTCGACGGATGACCACCGGTCCACAGCAGCGCCAGCACCAGTGAGGTAAATTCATGTCCCAGCGGAGAGCCGGCAAAACGCGGTCCCTTGTCCGAGCCCGGGTTAGTAATCAGGAAAGAAGGTTTACGAACCGCAAGCGAATTGTCTTCTTTGAAGGTCACTTTTGGCGACAGTTCAGCGATCTCTGCCAGCAGCTCTTTAATTTCTGCCGATTTCGCGCTGTCGTCCAGCGTGGCAATCAGCTCAACGGGTTTGGTCAGTTTCTCAAGGTAGGCCTTGAGCTGGGTTTTCATATTGGTGTCGAGCATGGTTCTTCCCTCTCTTAAGACGTCATCATGCAAGCTGCCTTTGCGGGCGGCCTGAATGCAACTTGCATCATGGTGCTGGAATGAAATGGGCGCGGGTGCGCCCATTGATTGCCGGGGGCACTTCGTTTACCCGGCCTACGATACCGTAGGCCTGTGCAAGCGCAGCGCCGCCAGGCTTTACAGACTTAGATCTTGCCGACCAGGTCTAAAGATGGCGCCAGAGTCGCTTCGCCTTCTTTCCATTTCGCCGGGCACACTTCGCCTGGGTGAGAAGCTACATACTGAGCCGCTTTCACTTTACGCAGCAGGTCAGATGCATCACGGCCGATACCTTCAGCGGTAACTTCGATAGCCTGGATAATACCCTGCGGGTCAACAACGAAGGTTGCACGGTCTGCCAGGCCTTCATCTTCACGCATGTTGTCGAAGTTACGGGTCAGGGCGCCAGTCGGGTCGCCGATCATCGCGTATTTGATTTTCGCGATGGTTTCAGAGCTGCTGTGCCACGCTTTGTGGGTGAAGTGGGTATCGGTAGACACTGAGTAAACGTCTACGCCCAGCTTTTGCAGTTCGTCGTAATGGTCAGCAACGTCGCCCAGTTCAGTCGGGCAAACGAAGGTGAAGTCAGCCGGATAGAAGAAGAAGACGCTCCAGCGACCTTCAGTATCTTTCTCGGTAACTTCAATGAACTCACCGTTTTTGAACGCCTGGTTTTTGAAAGGTTTAATTTTGGTGTTAATCAAGGACATCTGTACTTCCTCCGTGTTTTCGTTGAGATGTAAGGTAACCAACTTTGCTCATCGGGGCTAATGCGTATGCTTTATCAAATCAATCAGCCAAACCTTACAACGGCAACAAGACAGCAAGGTGAACTCTTTACAGGAAAGCCTGAAAGTAAAAAGGCCGCCTCAACGGGCGGCCCTGATACCTGAATTCCCCGCAGGTACATTCAGTGCCAGCCGAAGCTGGCGTTGCGTTGCGCTCTACTTACCTTGTATCAAGGCGGTAACAGCACTCTGATTACACCATCCGTACAGGCATTGAGCAATCCTTTACAGGGGCATTCCTGTCTATGGCTCTGATAGGTTTAACCGAACAGTCATACCGACCTGACTAAATCAAAACGGGTGATGAATAAGAGGCAATATATAAATGTCAATTACCCTTTAATTTATTATCGCTCTGTTCAAAGATAAAATTATCTTAATCACATCTGAAGTTCTATTTCATTAATGCGACAGCGTGATATATTAAGATGACTTAAATATCTTTTTAAGTCGTTAACCAAAAGGATTGTAAATGGTTAGCTTTAATCTATAGTTATCAACAATATGTCATACCCGCACACACGGCACAGTCAGGATGAAACATGGCAAACCTTTACGATCTTAAAAAGTTCGATCTTAACCTGTTAGTTATTTTTGAATGCATTTATCAACATCTTAGCATCAGTAAAGCAGCGGAAATGCTTTATATCACCCCTTCCGCGGTAAGCCAGTCGCTTCAGCGCCTGCGTGGACAACTGAACGATCCGCTGTTTATTCGCTCCGGTAAAGGCATCACCCCGACGACCGTTGGCATCAATCTGCACCAGCATCTTGAGAAAAACCTCAACCAGATAGAGCAGACCATCAACCTGATGCACGATGCCGACATCAAAAAGAAGTTTGTGATTTATTGCTCGCAGATGGTCTCTCCGGGCTACCTTTATGAACCCATCCGGCTGCTGATGTCTCAGGAAAATTACGAGGTAGAACAACGCGATATGCTCGTTTCGGCAGAGTCTGCGGAGGATTTACTGGCCTACCGCAAAGCCGACCTGATCTTTACCGTTTCGCCGGTCAACAGCCGCGCCGTGATGTGCTCTCACTTCGTGACGATTCCGTCTGTGCTGTTTTGTCGCCAGGATCATTCGCGCCTCGACGGCGAGGTCACGCTGGACCAGCTTAAGCAGGAGAAATTTACCTTCTACCAGAGCAACAATCCGGGTATTAAGGAGCTTCAGGGCCGTGCATCGGACATTTATCCTGACAGAAATATCGCCTTTCGCACGGACTCCATGAGCTCGTTTGTCTCTATGGTCAGCATGTCGGACCTGTTAGGGTATATCCCGCTTTCTATTTTTGAAACGTATAAATCATCGCTCGGGTTAAAACGTCTTATCCCTCCGTTTGAATTACCGGATATTCCTATATATATGCTGTACAACCGCTCGTCGCTGAACAGCACCGTTTTTTCAACATTCATTGAAAAAATGCATAAGCTGGCGCATTAACCGTATCAATATAATGAACCACCGCCGCCCGTGAGCAGGCGCACGATATAGCAATGATGACTTGTGAATACAGACAGATAATACGATTATTGGCGTTCAATAATGTAAAAAGTCTTCAATACGCAGGACGCGATTCATCATGTCTCTCTATAAATTACCGCTTCAGGAAAATGTTCTGGAGGCGTCTACAGAACGCATAAACTGGACGCTTCAGAACCTGACGCGGGTCTGCGTCTCTTTTTCTGGCGGAAAAGATTCAACGGTTATGCTCCACCTTGTCGCGCAGCAGGCGCGGCGCTTAAAGCGAAAAATCGACGTGCTTTTTCTGGACTGGGAAGCACAGTTTTCAAGCACCATCGAGCACATCGAAAACATGCGTGTGCTGTATCAGGACGTTATCCATCACTTCTGGTGGGTGGCTCTGCCAATCACCACGCAAAATGCGCTGTCCCAGTTTCAGCCCGAATGGCAGTGCTGGGAGCCGGGCACCCGCTGGGTTCGCCTGCCGCCTGAAGATGCCATTACCGACCCACAGTACTTCGCTTTTTATCAGCAGGGGATGACCTTCGAAGCCTTCGTCCGGGACTTTGCCGAATGGTATGCGCGAAGGCGCCCCGCCGCAGTGATGGTGGGCATCCGCGCCGATGAATCCTACAACCGCTTCCTGGCTATCGCCTCCGCCCGCAAGCAGCGCTTTTCCGATGACAAACCCTGGACAACCGTCGCGCCGGGCGGGCATGCCTGGTATATCTATCCTCTCTACGACTGGAAAACCGCCGACATCTGGACCTGGTTTGCCAAATCCGGCTGCCCCTATAACCCCCTCTACGACCTGATGTACCAGGCCGGCGTGCCGCCGCGCTATATGCGCATCTGTGAACCCTTTGGCCCCGAGCAGCGTCAGGGGTTATGGCTCTACCACGTTGTGGAGCCCGATCGCTGGGCCGCCATGTGCGAACGCGTGAGCGGCGTGCGCAGCGGCGGAATTTACGCCGGGCACGATAACCACTTTTACGGCCACAGGAAGATCCTTAAGCCCGACCACCTGAGCTGGCGCGCATACGCCATGCTGTTGCTCGACAGCATGCCGCAATCGACCGCTGAACATTACCGCAATAAGGTCGCGGTGTACCTGCACTGGTATCAGAAGCGCGGGATGGCGGATATCCCCGAAACGCAGGAGGGCGATATTGGCGCGAAGGATATCCCCTCATGGCGGCGGATATGCAAGGTTCTGCTGAATAACGATTACTGGTGTCGGGCGCTCTCGTTTAGCCCAAACAAACCCAGGCACTATCAGCGCTACAGCGAACGAATGAAATCAAAACGCAAGGAGTGGGGAATTTTATGCAACAACGAATAATCAGCGAGATGGAAGCGTACCTTCAGACGTTAAGCGATGAGAAAAGAATTGACGCTATCAATGCGTTTCGCCAGGCCATGCATCAGCTCAGCCCGTTTCGCGATCAGCCCGTCGACTGCGTGCTGTGGATCAGGCAGGACGACATCAGCGCCAACGACTACAACCCCAATAACGTGGCGCCACCGGAAAAACGGCTGCTCAGCAAATCGCTGGAACTGGACGGCTTTACCCAGCCCATCGTGGTGACCGAAAGCGAGCCGGCGCACTATGAAATAGTCGACGGATTCCATCGCCACGAAATCGGCAAAAGCAGAGCCGCGCTGAAGCGCCAGCTCAGGGGCTATCTGCCCGTCACCTGCCTGCGCAAAGATCGCCAGCAAAAGCTTGACCGGATGGCGGCCACCATTCGCCATAACCGGGCCCGCGGCCGTCACCAGATTAACGCCATGTCCGACATTGTGCGGGAACTGGCCCAGCTAGGCTGGAACGACGAAAAAATCGGTAAGGAGCTGGGGATGGACGGCGACGAGGTGCTGCGCCTGAAGCAGATCAACGGCCTGCTGGAGCTGTTTGCAGACCGTCGCTATTCCGAAGCCTGGACGGTGAAATAGTCAGAGCGTCGCCAGACGCTCCGCCGCCGCCAGCAGCGTCGATTCCTGCTTCGCAAAGCACAGGCGAATCAGCTTGTGCGGGAAGGGATCGGCGCAGAACACCGACAGCGGAATGGCCGCTACGCCCACTTCCTTCGTCAGCCACCGGCAAAAACTGACGTCGTCCAGATCGGATATCGCGCTGTAGTCCGCCAGCAGGAAGTAGGTCCCTTCGCAGGGCAGGATTTCCAGGCGGCTTTTGCCGAGCGCGGCCACGAACAGATCCCGACGCGTGCGGTAAAAATCCGGCAGCTCGCGATAGTGCTGCGGTTCGCTGCGCAGCATGTCCGCCAGCGCCAGCTGGGCGGGCGTGTTGACCGCAAAGGTCAGGTACTGGTGCACCTTACGCAGCTCCGCGCTGATGGCCGCCGGGGCCACGCAGTACCCTACCTTCCAGCCGGTCATATGGTAGGTCTTCCCGAATGACGACACCGCAACCGCACGCTCGCGCAGCTGCGGATGGGCCAGCACGCTGGCGTGCCCTTTCGCCGCAAAGCAGATGTGTTCGTAGACTTCATCGCTCAGGACGTAAATTTCCCGCTCGGCGATGGCCTGCCACAGCGCGGCAAAATCGGCCTGTTGCCACACCGTCGCCGACGGATTGTGCGGGGTGTTCAGGATCACCAGACGGGTTTTATCGCTCAGCAGCGCGGCGAACGCCTGCCAGTCCGGGCGGAAATGCGGCGGCTGGAGCGCCACGCGCTTCACCACGCCACCGGAGAGTTCAACCGCAGGCGCATAGCTGTCGTAGCTAGGGTCAAAGCAGATCACTTCATCCCCAACGCGCACCAGCGCGGTAATGGCCGCATACAGCGCTTCGGTCGCCCCTGCGGTCACCGTGATATCGCTGTTCGCATCGGGCTGATAGCCATACAGCGCCGCCGTTTTGTCGGCAATGGCTTCCCGCAGCGCCTGCACGCCGGTCATCGGCGCATACTGATTCGCCCCCTGCGCCACGTGGTATGCCAGACGCTCCTGCAAATATTTCGGACCGTCAAAATCGGGGAACCCCTGCGAGAGGTTAATGGCGTTGTACTGCTGCGCCAGGGCGCTCATCTGCGTAAAGATGGTGGTACCGAGGTTAGGAAGTTTACTCTGCGGGATCAATGCGTTATTGCTCATGTTGTCGTGCCTGCTTGTAATACTTATGTTGCTGCCACTATAACACGATGTTAATCTTTGGCAATCAAGACGCTTAGACGTCTAAACCATATCAATATTCCTGGCCGAGGGGTAAAAGGAAATGACAGACAACCTGCTGCTCACACACCTGGTCGACGCCTGCCGCTGGATAGGCGCCAAAGGCTGGGCACCCGCCACCGGCGGCAATATGTCGGTGCGTCAGGACGAGCACCTCTGCTGGCTCAGCGAGTCCGGCAAGGACAAAGGCAGCCTGACCACCGACGATTTTCTCCAGGTTGAAATTGCCACCAACCGCGCGCCGTCTGGCCGAAAACCCTCGGCAGAGACCGGTCTGCACACCCTCATCTATCGCCTGTTCCCGGAGGCTAACGCTGTCCTGCACGTTCACACCGTTAATGCCACGGTGCTGTCGCGTCTGGTCAAAGAAGCCGAGCTGAATATCAGCGGTTTCGAGATGCAAAAATCCCTCGCCGGACAGACCACGCATCTGGATACCGTCGCCATCCCGGTGTTTGATAACGACCAGGACATCGACGCCCTCGCCTCGCGCATCGCCCATTACGCCCAGGAGCGTCCGCTTAATTATGGTTTTCTTCTGCGCGGTCATGGCTTAACCTGCTGGGGACGCGACGTGGCCGAAGCCCGCCGTCATCTGGAAGGATTAGAATTCTTATTTGAATGCGAAATGCGTTTACGACAACTGGAGAGAATATGATTCGCGCAATTGTGACGGATATTGAAGGGACCACCAGCGATATCCGTTTTGTCCATGATGTTTTGTTCCCCTACGCGCGTGAGCGGCTGGCGGCCTTCGTGACCGCGCAGCAGTACGCCGAGCCGGTCAAATCGATTCTGGACAACCTGCGCGATGAAATCAGCGATCCGCATGCCGGCGTCAGCGAGCTTATCAACGTGCTGTTTAGCTTTATGGATGAAGACCGCAAATCAACGGCGCTTAAAGCCCTGCAAGGCATCATCTGGCAGGAGGGCTACATCAACGGTGACTTTACCGGCCATCTCTACCCTGACGTTCTGCCCGCGCTGGAAAAATGGAAGGCGCAAGGAATTGATCTCTATGTTTATTCCTCAGGCTCCGTTGCTGCGCAGAAACTGTTATTTGGCTACAGCGACGAAGGTGATATTACTCATCTGTTCAGCGGCTATTTTGATACGCACATCGGCGCCAAGCGCGAAGTGCAGTCTTACCAGAACATAGCGGCGCAAACGGGCATCGCCCCGTCGCAGATCCTGTTCCTGTCGGACATTCATCAGGAGCTGGACGCGGCTGAACAGGCGGGTTTTCGCACCCTGCAACTGATTCGCGGTGAAGATGACGGCGCGAGCCATCACCATCAGATCCACCAGTTTGACGAGATTAATCCGGAGCAGATCCCTTCATGAGCGCATTGACCATTTATTCCGATAAAGACGCAAGTCAACACCAGTGGCACAGCACCGACGCCGCCGAAATCGCTCAACAGCTAAACGCTAAGGGCGTGCGCTTTGAGCGCTGGGCGGCAGACCGTGATTTAGGGCAGGATCCTGCGCCCGAAGCCGTGATCGAAGCGTATCAACATGCGATCGACAAGCTGGTGGCGGAGAAAGGCTACCAGAGCTGGGATGTCATCAGCCTGCGCGCCGACAATCCGCAGAAAGAGGCGCTGCGTGCGAAGTTTCTCAACGAGCACACCCACGGCGAAGACGAAGTGCGCTTCTTCGTGGAAGGTGCCGGGCTGTTCTGCCTGCATATTGGCGATGAGGTGTACCAGGTACTGTGCGAGAAAAACGACCTGATTTCCGTGCCCGCGGGCACGCCGCACTGGTTTGATATGGGCTCAGAGCCGAACTTTACGGCAATCCGTATTTTCGACAATCCGGAGGGATGGGTGGCGCAGTTTACCGGGGATACGATTGCGGATGCGTATCCACGGTTGGTATAGGTATTCGCCTTGCTCCCTCTCCCCGTGGGAGAGGGCCGGGGTGAGGGCATCAGCGTACACCGCCCCTTCACCTGCCTCACCAGTCGAGCGCCTCTTCAGGCAAGCTATTCTCAGGCAAATTTCCCTGCCGCCACCTCATCCGGCGTGACCACGCCCGTGTCCAGCACCCAGCCGCTAATCAGCGAGGCGGGGGTGACGTCGAACGCCGGGTTATATACCGCCGCGTTTTCCGGTGCCCACTGCACCGCGCCAAAGCTTCCGACGACACCCGTCACCTCGCTGGCGGCGCGCTGCTCGATGGGGATCGCATCCCCGTTCGGGCAGGCCGGGTCGAGCGTCGTTTGCGGGGCGGCGACGTAAAACGGAATACCGTGGAACTTCGCCAGCACCGCCAGCGAATAAGTGCCGATTTTATTCGCCACGTCACCGTTAGCGGCGATACGATCGGCCCCCACCCACACGGCGTCCACCTGCCCTTTCGCCATCAGGCTGGCGGCCATGGAGTCGGTAATTAGCTGATACGGCACGCCCAGCTCGCCCAGCTCCCACGCGGTCAGCCTGCCGCCCTGCAACAGCGGACGGGTTTCATCCACCCACACGTTGCTGACTTTACCTTCCTGATGCGCGCGGGCAATCACCCCCAGCGCCGTCCCTACGCCCGCGGTTGCCAGCCCGCCGGTGTTGCAGTGGGTCAGAAGACGGCTACCGGGCTTCACCAGCGCGCTGCCCGCTTTTGCAATTGCGTCGCAGAGCTGCCGGTCTTCGTCAATCAGGCGCAGCGCCTCAGCCACCAGCGCCGGAACGAAATCCTCCTCCCACAGCGCAAGCTTCATGCGGTCGAGGTTGTTCATCAGGTTTACCGCCGTCGGGCGTGCGGCGCGAAGCGTGACCAGCGCCGCCGTCAGCGCGTCGCGGCTTTTGCCGTTTTCCGCCAGCAGCGCCAGCAGCAGGCTTGCAGAGAGACCAATCAGCGGCGCGCCGCGCACCCGCAGAGCGTGAATATGCCCGACCAGCGCCTCCACCGTTGAGGCATCCAGCCAGCGTTTCTCCTGCGGAAGCGCCTGCTGGTCGAGAATAAAGAGCTGATTATCCGCCACCCGCAGGCTGGTCGTCTGTAATGTCTGCATGTCGTTAATTCCCTGTTGCGTTGTTGTAGCACATTGTGTCAGGATGAAATCCAGATGTATAGACGTCTACATGTCTTAATTAGTTAACTCGTGAGGAGCAGGCCATGTCGCAATACCGTACCTTTACCGCTCAGGACGCCGTGGAGTATGCCAGGCAGTTTGGCGGGCTTGACGATCCGTCATCGCTGGTAGAGGCGCAGGAAGTGGGCGACGGCAACCTCAATCTGGTTTTTAAAATTTACGACAGCGCTGGCGTCAGCCGCATAATCGTCAAACAGGCGCTGCCCTACGTGCGCTGCGTCGGGGAATCCTGGCCGCTGACGCTGGATCGCGCCCGCCTCGAGGCGCAAACCCTGGTCGAGCATTACCAGCACAGCCCGCAGCACACCGTAAAAATCCACCACTATGACCCGGAACTGGCGGTGATGGTGATGGAAGATCTCTCCAGCCATCGCATCTGGCGCGGCGAGCTGATCGGCAACATTTACTATCCGCAGGCGGCGCGGCAGCTGGGTGAATACCTCGCTCACACCCTGTTCCACACCAGCGATTTTTACCTGCACCCGCACGAGAAAAAAGCGCAGGTGGCGAAGTTCATCAACCCGGAGATGTGCGAGATCACTGAAGATCTGTTCTTTAACGATCCGTACCAGGTTCATGAGCGCAATAACTACCCTGCCGAGCTGGAAAATGACGTCGCCGCCCTGCGCGACGACGCCCCGTTAAAAATTGCCGTGGCCTCCCTGAAGCACCGCTTTTTCTCGCATGCCGAAGCGCTGCTGCACGGGGATATTCACAGCGGATCGATTTTTGTGGCCGACGGCAGCCTGAAGGCCATCGACGCCGAGTTCGGCTACTTTGGCCCGATAGGCTTTGACGTCGGCACCGCCATCGGCAACCTGCTGCTGAACTTCTGCGGCCTGCCGGGGCATCTGGGCATTCGTGATGCCGCCGCCGCGCGCGAGCAGCGCCTGACCGATATTCAGGAACTGTGGAACAGCTTCGCGGAACGCTTCCAGGCGCTGGCAAACGAGAAAGCGAACGATGCGGCGCTCAGCGCGCCGGGCTATGCCTCCGCGTTCCTGAAAAAGGTCTGGCATGACGCCATCGGCTTCTGCGGCACCGAGCTGATTCGCCGCAGCGTCGGGCTTTCTCACGTCGCGGATATCGACAGCATTCAGGACGAGGCGATGCGCCACGAATGCCTGCGCCACGCCATTACGCTTGGTAAAGCACTGATTCTGATTGCCGACCGCATCGACAGCGCGGAAGCGCTGGTAGCAAGGGTGCGGCAGTACAGTTGAGTGCCGTTTGTTTGCCGGGTAAGGCGCAGCCGCCACCCGGCAAATCTCACCCCAGATACTCAATCACCGACAGCCCGCCGTTATAGTCTGTGCTGTAAATAATCCCCTGCGCGTCCACAAACACGTCACAGGACTGGATCACCTGCGGGCGATTCGGCCGCGTGTCCATCATTCTCTCCGGCGCGGCGGGCACCAGTGCCCCGGTTTCCACTGGCCGATACGGGTTGGAAATGTCATACGCGCGTACCCCCGCGTTCTGATACGTCGCGAAAATCAGCGTTGAGCTGACGAAGCTTCCGGGCCGGTTCTCATGCAGGTTGTGCGGGCCGAAATGCGCCCCTTTTGCCACGTAGTCGGTTTCATTCGGCTGTGGGAAGGTCGAGATGCTTACCGGGTTGGACGGCTCGCGGATATCAAACAGCCAGATCAGCTTCTCGCCGTCCTGCTGGTTATCCAGCACCGCTTCGTCCAGCACCACCAGCAGGGAGCGGTCCGGCAGCGGCAGCGCGGTGTGCGTCCCGCCGCCAAACGGCGGACTCCAGTTGCGGTGGCTAATAAGCTTAGGTTGGGTACGGTCCTTAACGTCCAGCAGCGTTAAGCCGCCGTCGCGCCAGCTGCCGTACGCCGTATCGCCGGCGATAATCGCGTGGTGCAGCGCGTAGCGCTTGCCCTCCGGCCAGTTGGGCTGTTCCCCTGCGGCCTGGTTCATTCCCGGCAGCCACCAGCGCCCCGCCACCTCGGGCTTGCGCGGGTCCGCCAGGTCAATGGTCAGGAAAATGTAGTCGGTAAACCCGTCGATCAGCGCTGACACGTACGCCCAGCGGCCACCCACGTACCAGATGCGGTGAATGCCGATACCGCTCAGCGACAGAAAGCCAATTTCGCGCGGCGCGTCGGGGGTTGAGATATCAAACACCCGCAGCCCGGCGCTCCAGCCTTTATCCTGCACGTCGCTGACGGTCTCCCCCACCTGACGGGTGTAGTAGACCTTCTCGTCGGCAAAGCGGGCATCGGCAAACAGATCCCGGGCGTTGATCACCAGCAGCAGGTCGTCATGCGCCTGGAGGTGCACGTTCCAGGTGCCCGGCGGCGCAGGCACATAGCCCGCGGGTTTAGGATTTTTTGGATCGCGCACGTCCACAATGGAAAAGCCCTGCGACACCATATGGCCAATATACGCAAAGCCGCGATGCACCATCAGCTGCACGCCGTCCGGGCGACCGCCCTGGTCGCTATGGCCGATTAGCCGCATATTGCGGCTGTATTCGGGGGTGGGTAATTGAGACACCTTGAGCTCCTTTAGCCGGGTGGCGGCTGCGCCTTACCCGGCCTACGAAACTGTAGGCCCGGTAAGCGAAGCGCCACCGGGCATTATTTTGACCTGGCTTCCAGCGTCGCAAACCACGGCGCGATAAAATCGTCCGTCTGGCCCCAGCCCGGAATGATTTTGCCCAGCGACGCCACGTTCACCGCCCCCGGCTGCGCGGTCAGCAGCGCCTGCGGGATCGCGGCGGCTTTGAAGTCGTAGGTGGCAGGCATGGCTTCCCCGGCAATCTTGTTGGCGATCAGGCGCACGTTGGTCGCGCCAATCAGCTTTGGATCCACCGCCACGCTCACTGCCCACGGGCTACCCGGCTCGCGCATCAGCTGTAAGTCCTGGTTGGAGATGTCAATGCTGTAGAGCTTGATCTCGGTGCGGCCATTCTCCTTCAGCGCCTTATACGCCCCCTGGCTGAAGGCGTCCCAGGTGCCCCAGATGGCGTCGATTTTCCCTTTCGGGTATTTCGCCAGGATCGCCCCCACCTTGTTGGCGGTATCGCCCTGCACGTCAGAGGAAACGGCGCCGATGGACTCCAGCTCTTTAATCTCCGGATACTGCTTTTGCAGTTCTTTATAGGCTGCCTGACGGCGCTCCATCGGCGGGAAGCCCGCCACCCACAGCTTGACGATGTTGGCCTTGCCGTTGAAATCTTTCGCCAGCTGGCCGAAGGAGAGATTCGTCAGGGAGGCATCGTCCTGCTGGGTAACGGTCACGCCCGGGATCTCGCCGTTAACGGCGGTATCAAATACGGCGACCTTGATCCCGGCATCCACCGCCTTCTTCACCAGCGCGGTGGAGTACGGATCGCGGCCCTGCGACAGGATGATCCCGTCATATTTCTGACTGATGGCCTGGTTAACAAAGTCCTGGAATTTGGCGTCATCCCCGTTGCTCAAAAAGGTGCTGACCTTAAAGCCGAGCTTTTTCCCTTCCTGAATGGCCCCGGCAACAAACTGCGTGGTGTTGTCGTCCGAGCCGAGGTTACGGATCACCGCGATGCGGATCGGGCCGTCATGACTGGCAATGGAAGCCGGAACCGGCACGGGCGTGGCCGCAAATCCCGGCAGAGAAGTGAGTAACCCCAGTGCCACCAAAGAGAGCGCAATCTTTTTCATTTATTATCCCGTTGTGTTGTCAGCGTTTTTGTATGTAGGTAATCGCCAGCGCTACCGCGAGCACCAGCCCTTTTATTATGTCCATGGCGTAATACGGCACGGAGAGCATGACCAGCCCGTTCGACAGTACGCCGAGGATCACCGCTCCCACCAGCGTGCCCAGCGCGTTCGGCTTGCCGGACCCGGCCAGCGAGAAGCCAATCCACGCCGCTGCCACCGCATCCATCAGATAGCCGCCGCCCGCATTGACCTGCGACGATCCGATGCGCGAGGCCAGCAGAATGCCGCCCAGCCCCGCCAGCAGCGAGGCAATCACGTAGGCCGCCACCTTGTAGCGCGTGGTGCGAATGCCCGAGAGGCGCGCCGCTTCCGGGTTGCCGCCAATGGCGTACATCCGGCGTCCATGGGTGGTCAGCGACAGCCCCAGCTGCGCCAGCAACGTCACCGCCAGCATGATGATGACAATGGTCGGCACCTGCCCCAGCAGGCTGAACGCCGCCGGAATGGTCCCTTCCGCCATGTCGCCGCTCGGCAGCACCATGTTCTCGGTAATCGATCCGCCGTAGCTGTAGGTCATCGCAACGCCCTGGATCACAAACAGGCTGGCGAGCGTCGCGAGCATGTCCGGGATGCGCAGGATGACGATCAGAAAAGCGTTAAACAGGCCGACCAGCGTGCAGAGCGCGAGAGTGATCACAATCGACTCGGTAGTGCCGAAGCCGTGCCAGACGAAAAGCGAAATGACCAGCGCGTTCGCCAGCGACGCCGTGGAGCCCACGGAGAGATCGAACCCGCCGACGGTCAGGGAAATCGACACGCCAACGGCAATCACCGTCACGATGGCAATCGAGCGCAGAATATTGATGATGTTGTTCGGGTCGAGAAAGCTGTCCGACGCGAGGCCAAAGACGGCCACCAGCGCGACGACGGTGAGCAACATACCCCATTTATAGAGAAAATCAAAAAGTTGCTGACGGCCAGACGCCGCCGCGGTCACTGAAAGGGCCTTGCTCACGACGCCGTTCCTCCGGTTGAATAATAAAGTAGTGTCTCTTCACGGGCCTCGGCCCCGGCGATTTCCGCCACGATGCGCCCGTCCCACAGCACGCAGATGCGGTCGCACAGCCCCATCAGCTCGGCGAACTCGCCGGAGGCGTAAATCACCCCTTTGCCCTCGCGCGCCAGGCCGTCAATCAGCTGGAACAGATCGGTTTTGGCCTTCACGTCCACGCCTTTGGTCGGCTCGTCGAAAATCAACACGCTGGCGTCATTACGCAACCATTTGCCAATGGCAACCTTCTGCTGGTTACCGCCGGACAGACGGCGCAGCACCTGCCCCGGTCCCCGAGCGCGCACGCCGATGCGGGCAATGACCTCTTCCGCCCAGCGCCACGCCTGACGATGACCAAACAGACTCCAGCGCGAGAAGCTGTTATCGGCGCTCACGGCAAGGTTCATGCTTACCGGCTCGTCGATAAAAATACCCTCCTTGCGCCGCTCCTCCGGCACCAGCGCCAAGCCGTGCAGCACCGAGTCTGCCGGATCGCGCGGTTTCCAGGCCTGATGGTTCAACTCGCCGCGCGCCACGCGGCTTTTGCTGGCGCCAAACAGCGCCTTGCAGAGTTCGGTTTTCCCCGCCCCCGCCAGCCCGGCAATGCCGAGGATTTCGCCTTTGCGCAGGTGCAGGGAGATGTCTTTCAACAGGACATCGTCGTGAAGCCCGTCGACGCGCAGCAGCGTCTCTTCGCCGTGCGGCGGTCGCGCGGGCGGGTAGATATCGCTCAGCTCGTGGCCCAGCATCTTCTCAACAATCTCTTCACCGCTGAGATCGGCCATCGGGCCGGACTCAATCAGCTTGCCGTCGCGCAGCACCGTCAGGGTGTCGCAGATGGCCTTCAGCTCGTGAATACGGTGGGAGATAAACACCACGCCGATGCCCTGCTGTTGGAGACGTCTTACCACCGCAAACAGACGCTCGCTTTCGTGCGCGTCCAGCGGCGCGGTGGGCTCATCAAGAATGAGAAAACGGCAGTGGTGCGACAGCGCTCGCGCCAGCAAAATCTGCTGCTTTTCGGCAAGGGTGCAGCTGTCGATGGAACGGCGAACGTCCAGCGAAACATCCAGCTGCGCCAGCGCCTGCCGCGCCTGCTGGCGAACGGCGCGCCAGCTGTAGCGGTGTCCCGGCTGCGCCAGCTGGTCGAGCATGATGTTTTCGGCAATGCTCAGCCCTGGGATCAGCGCCACGTCCACCTCCTGCTGCACCAGGTGGATACCCAGCCGTTTGGCGTCCAGCGGCTCGCGGATACATACCGGCTGGTTGTTGATGCAGATTTCGCCTTCATAACGATCGTGCGTCCCGCACAGTACCGCCATCAGCGTCGACTTCCCCGCGCCGTTGGCCCCGGTAAGCGCATGCACCGACCCGCCGTTCAGCGTGAAGTCCACGCGCGACAGCGCCTGAAAGCCGGAAAAGGCCAGGCTGATACCGCGCATCTCAAGGCGACTGGAAACCATCCGCGTAAATCCTTCATTACTCTTCTGATTTAGCGAATTTTTCACAGCTCCGGTTGACTGACAACGACGGAAAAGGCATAAGATAAAGCGAAATATTATTAGCCATCCGGATGTCCAGACATAACATCGGGTTAGCGCTTGCTAAAATAAGGACAACTCTATGAGCAACACCGATATTCGCGTCGTGCCCGGCCCGGCGAACTACTTCTCTCATCCGGGAAGCCTTGCGCGCCTGGATGATTTCTTTACCCCGGAACAGCTTTCCCGAGCGGTGTGGATCTACGGCGAGCGGGCGATTGAGGGCGCGCGCTCTTATCTGCCGCAGAGTTTTAACGCGCCGGGGGCAAAACAACTGCTGTTTAAGGGCCATTGCAGCGAGCGTGACGTCACCCGTCTGGTGAACGAAGCGGGAAGCGATGCCAGCGTGGTGATTGGCGTGGGCGGTGGCGCGGTGATGGATACCGTTAAGGCCGTGGCGCGTCGTCTGGGCGTGCCGTTCGTGGGCATTCCCACCATCGCCGCCACCTGCGCGGCGTGGACGCCGCTCTCCGTCTGGTACAACGATACCGGTCAGGCGCTACAGTTTGAGATCTTCGACGACGCTAACTTTCTGGTGCTGGTGGAGCCGCGGATCATTCTGAACGCCCCGGCAGAATATTTGCTGGCGGGCATCGGCGATACGCTGGCGAAGTGGTACGAAGCGGCGGTGCTCGCCCCTCAACCTGAGATCCTGCCGCTCACCGTGCGTCTCGGCCTCAACGGTGCGCTGGCGATCCGCGACGTGCTGCTGGAGCGCAGCGAAGAGGCGCTTGCCGACCAGCAGCGCGGCGAACAAACGCAGGCGTTCCGGGACGTGGTGGATGCCATTATTGCCGGCGGCGGTATGGTTGGCGGTTTGGGGGAGCGCTATACCCGCGTGGCGGCGGCGCACGCGGTGCATAACGGCTTAACCGTGCTGCCGCAGACGGAAAAATACCTGCACGGCACAAAAGTGGCCTACGGCATTCTGGTGCAGAGTGCCCTGCTCGGCCAGGACGACGTGCTGGCGCAGCTGGTGGCGGCGTACCAGCGCTTTAATCTGCCGACCCGGCTTCGCGAGCTTGACGTCGACATCAATAACCGCGACGAGCTGGATAGGGTCATCGCCCACACCCTGCGCCCGGTGGAGTCGATTCACTATCTGCCGGTGACGTTAACGCCTGAGGTTCTGCGCGCCGCGTTTGAGAAGGTGGAATCCTTCAACCGTTAATCGCGCCGACGGGCTATACCTAATGATGATTCTCACCACTCTCGTAACGAGGTCATCATGCAGATCGATTTAACAGGTAAAAAGGCGCTGGTTACCGGCGCCAGTCGTGGGCTGGGCCGGGCGATTGCGCTGTCGCTGGCGCGCGCCGGTGCTGATGTGGTTATCACCTACGAAAAATCCGTCGATAAAGCCCAGGCGGTCGTCGATGAGATTAAGGCGCTGGGGCGGCACGGCGAGGCCATTCAGGCGGACAGCGCCAGCGCGCAGGCGATTCAGGATGCTGTCACGCAGGCGGCGCGCTCCCTTGGCGGACTGGATATTCTGGTCAATAACGCCGGCATTGCGCGCGGCGGCCCGCTGGAGTCCATGACCCTGGCGGACATCGACGCCCTCATCAACGTCAATATCCGCGGCGTGGTGATCGCCATTCAGGAAGCGCTGGTGCACATGTCAGACGGCGGGCGCATTATCAACATCGGCAGCTGTCTGGCGAACCGCGTGGCACAGCCGGGGATTGCGGTCTACTCAATGACCAAATCTGCCCTGAACTCCCTGACCCGCGGACTCGCCCGCGATCTTGGCCCACGCGGCATTACCGTTAACCTGGTCCATCCCGGCCCGACCAACAGCGACATGAACCCGGAAGACGGGGAACAGGCTGACTCACAGCGTCAGCTTATTGCTTTGGGTCATTACGGCCAGCCGGAAGACGTCGCGGCGGCGGTCACCTTCCTCGCCAGCCCGGCAGCCGGGCAAATATCCGGTACCGGTCTGGACGTGGACGGCGGTTTGAACGCCTGATCGCAATTTTCCTGCAAGCCTCTGTCGTCCGGCAGAGGCCTTCTCGAGCGCTCTCGACGGTTCGCATTTTGCCGCTTTCTCACGGTTTTTCTCCGCTCTACAGTACCCCATAAGAAATTCGGAATTTATCTAATAGTCTTATTATTTCCTTGTGTTTTGTGTGGGCGTACAGTGGAGGTACGGATGAAGATTGTGTGGTCAAAGAATGCAAAGAAAGAGCTTTCCAAAATTGATGGCCGATATCAGCGAAGAATCAAAGCAAAACTTGCTGAACTGGACGACCGTTCAGCTCCCCGGCCCGATATCAAAAAAATATCGGCGACAGACAATCATTTCCGGCTACGCGTTGGCGAATACCGCATCCTGATTACACTTCGGGACAATCCCAATACCCATTGTTATGTTTTGGCCGTAAAACGCAGAACATCAACAACTTACCTGCACGAGGAGAAAGCCACCTATGGCTGTTCAGCTAATTAAGGACGATAACGGAAAAACACAGTTCGTGGTCATGCCCTATCACGAATACTTTCGTATGTGCTTACAGATGGCAGAGATCGACGACGAAACCGATGAGGATCTGGAGGATATCGAAGTCGAACACGATTGCTATGATGACGTGGAATTACCCGGAGAAGTATGCGACGTCATGCATAACGAGAACGTCAGCCTACAGGCCGCGTGGCGCATTCTGCGCGGCATGTCCCAGCAGGAGGTCGCTGAGAAACTCGGCATCACCCAGTCCGCCGTGTCACAGCTGGAAGCGCTGGACTCCCGCCCGCAAAAGCGCACCCGCGAAAAGCTGGCGGCAATCTACGGCTGTAAACAGGAGCAGATCAGCCTCTATTTACCGAAAGAGGGTTAACAGCACTTCGCCCCGCCCTTGCCGCCGTAACGGGCATCCTGGCGGTCGCGGAAAAACTCTTCGTACGTCATTGGCGTCTGGTCCGGGTGGTTGACGCGCATATGCTCGACGTAGTTGTCGTAATCCGGCACGCCAATCATCATTTTGGCGGCCTGGCCCAGGTACTTACCTGCTTTGGAGAGGGTGTCGAACATCATTCTGGTCTCACTGGAAATGTAGGCCGGGTAAGCGCTAGCGCCACCCGGCACACGGGTTAATGCGCCCCTTTCGCCTGGGTCACAATCTCGTCCAGGTTTTCAGGCATCGGCTCGTACGGCGTCTCTTTCGCCGTCGGCGTGTCGACCTTCAGCGCCGCCAGCGCGGTTTTCAGAGAATACAACGCCAGCACCACAACCACCACCATAAAGAAGATGGTCAGCCCGGCATCCAGACGGTTGTTGAACACCAGCTGCGACAGCTGGGATTCGGTGTACTGCGCCGGGATCTTACCGCTGTCGATCATCGCCTGGAACTTGTTGGCGATGGCCAGGAAGCCCACCTTGTTGTCCGGGCTGAAGGCTTTTTGCCAGCCCGCCGTCAGGGTACAGATCAGCAGCCACGCGGTTGGCACCAGCGCCACCCATGCGTAACGCTGGCGCTTCATCTTGAACAGCACCACCGCACAGAGCATCAGCGCCATGCCCGCCAGCATCTGGTTGGCGATACCGAACAGCGGCCACAGGGTGTTGATCCCGCCCAGCGGATCGACCACGCCCTGATGCAGGAAGTAGCCCCACGCCAGCACGCACAGCGCCGTCGCCAGCAGGTTAGCCGGGAGCGAATCGGTCCGCTTCAGGTTTGGCGAGATCACCCCCAGCAGATCCTGGAGCATAAAGCGCGCCGCACGCGTACCCGCATCCACCGCCGTCAGAATAAACAGCGCTTCGAACAGAATGGCGAAGTGATACCAGAACGAGACGTCCATCAGCCCGCCCAGCGCGCCGTGCAGGATGTAGGCCATGCCCACCGCCAGCGTCGGCGCCCCGCCCGCGCGGGAGATAATTGACTGCTCGCCCACCTCATTAGCGATATGCGTCAGCGTTTCCGGGGTAATGGCAAAGCCCCAGCCGCTCACCACCTGCGCGGCAGAGGCGACCACGTCAACGGTGCCCGCCGGGGCCAGCACCGCCATCGGGCTGTTCATCGCGAAGTACACGCCCGGATCGATAATGCAGGCGGAGACCAGCGCCATAATCGCCACGAAGGACTCCATCAGCATGCCGCCGTAGCCAATCAGGCAGGCCTGATTTTCGTTGGCCAGCATCTTCGGCGTGGTCCCGGAGGCAATCAGGGCGTGGAAGCCGGACACCGCACCGCAGGCGATGGTGATAAACAGGAACGGGAACAGGTTGCCGGTCCAGACCGGGCCGGTGCCGTCGATGAACTTGGTTAGCGCAGGCATGGTCAGGGTCGGGCGCATAATCAGAATGCCGATGGCCAGCCCGACGATGGTGCCGATTTTCAGGAAGGTTGAGAGGTAATCGCGCGGGGCCAGCAGCAGCCACACCGGCAGCACCGCCGCCACAAAGCCGTAGCCCACCAGCATCCAGGTCAGCTGCACGCCGGTAAAGTCGAAGAACGGTGCCCAGGTCGGGCTTTCCGCCACCCAGCCGCCGGAGATAATCGCAAATACCAGGAACACCAGGCCAATGACAGAGACTTCACCAATGCGCCCGGGGCGCAGGTAGCGAATGTAGATCCCCATGAACAGCGCCAGCGGAATGGTAAAGGCGACGGTGTAGGTGCCCCACGGGCTGTGGGTCAGCGCTTTCACCACGATCATCGCCAGCACCGCGAGGATGATCACCATGATCATAAAGGTCGCCACCAGCGCGATGACCCCGGCGGTCGCGCCCATCTCCTCTTTCACCAGCTCGCCCAGCGAACGACCGTCGCGACGGGTGGAGACGAACAGCACCATAAAGTCCTGCACCGCGCCCGCCAGCACCACCCCCGCGAGGATCCAGATCATCCCCGGCAGATAGCCCATCTGCGCCGCCAGCACCGGCCCCACCAGCGGGCCTGCACCGGCAATCGCCGCGAAATGGTGACCGAACAGCACTTTTTTATCGGTCGGCACGTAGTCCAGACCATCGTTGTGGCGAACGGCAGGCGTCATGCGCGTGCCGTCTACGCCCAGTACCGTCTTTGCGATATAGCGGCCATAAAAACGGTACGCGATGAGATAAATGCAGACGGAGGCGACGACGATCCAGAGCGCATTGATCTGCTCCCCCCGATTGAGGGCGATGTAGCCCAGGGCAAAGGCTCCCACAACGGAGAGCGCCGCCCACGTAAGGTATTTCCCTGAGTTGTTCATAGCTGTTATCCGTTGTTGTGAAACAGTGAGATGTTACATTTTGTTTCTAGAACAACGGATAAAATTTAACAACTTTGAAACGCAATAATGCGTGGTCAAACCAGAGATTTACACTACAGTGTTAAGCCGATCACTTTCAGCTGAATGACTTACCCCAGCACCATCGTGCTCAACCGACAGGTACAGCACCGCCGCCCCTGCTCGTCGAATACCACGATCTCCCAGCTCTGGCTGGAACGCCCCAGATGCAGCGGCTGACACACGCCGCGCACCTTGCCCTGCGACACCGCGCGGTGGTGCGTGGCGTTCAGCTCCGTGCCCACCACGTTCTGCCCGTCGCGGGTCATCAGAAAACCGGCCATTGAGCCCAGCGTTTCCGCCAGCGCCGCCGAGGCGCCGCCGTGCAGCAGGCCAAACGGCTGATGGGTGCGCGCATCTACCGGCATCTCCGCTTCCAGCGTGTCGTCCCCGAGACGGGTATAGACGATGCCCAGGTGCGCCACCATCGTGTTCTGGCTGGTGGCGTTCAGCTCGTCGAGGGATAAATGACGTTTCCAGATCATCACGCCCCCAGCGTGGAGCCGCCGTCCACCACGATATCCTGCAAGGTAATATGGCTGGCGGCATCGGACGCAAGGAACAGCACGGTCGCGGCAATCTCCTGCGGACGAGCAATTTTGCCCAGCGGAATGCCGAGCTTGAACTGCTCGCCAAAGCCGCGAATGCGCTGCTGCTCCGCGTCGTCGCTTTTCCACAGGGTGCGCTGCATGTCGGTATCCGTGGAGCCGGGCGACACCAGGTTACAGCGCACGCCGCTGCCCGCCAGCTCCAGCCCGACGGTCAGCGCCAGGCTTTTCAGCGCCGCCTTCGACGCGCCGTAGGCACTCATGCCGATGCGCGGGGTGTGCGCCGCGTCGGAGGCCACGGTCACTATCGCCCCGCCCTGCTGACGGCGGAACTGGCCCATCGTCTGCTGAAACAAGTTAAACGCTCCGCCGACGTTGACCGCGAAGGTCTGCTGCCAGTCCTCCAGCGAGAGCTCGTCCGTCGCGCCCATGCGCAGAATGCCCGCCGCGTTAACCAGCACGTCGAGGCGCTCAAGGGTGCCGAGTAAACGCCCGCAGACGTCGCCCACCTGCGCCGCGTCCGCCACGTCCAGCGTTTCGGTGGCAAACGGATAATCGTCCTGCGGGAAGGCCAGATCGAACCCGGTCACCCGCGCGCCCGCCTCCACAAAGGCCAGCGCGGTCGCATAGCCAATACCTTTACCCGCGCCCGTTACCCAAACCGTTTTACCGGTAAAATCGAACCCGGCCATCACTTCACCTCACGGGAGAGCAGCGCCCACCAGGCGTCGAGGGTCGGATTTTTCGCCAGCATCACGAAGTCGATGTCGCCGTGCACCTTCCGCCAGCGGGCGGCCAGCGCCATCATGCGCACCGAGTCCAGACCGTAGTCGATCAGGTTTTCGTCATCCATCGGCTCGTCGGACTCGTCCAGCAGCGGCAGGATCAGCTCACGCAGCGCGGCTTTCGTTGCCGGAACGGACGGCAGCAGCTCGTCGGTCATCACCACGCGGCCCGAACGTCCGGCCACGTATTTCAGCGACATCAGGTGCTCGTCACGGGTGAAGTCCGCCAGCGCATCGGCGATAAAGAACGGCTTGATGTCGCGCATAAAGGCGTCGGTGGCGGTGGTCATGCAGCCGATGTGGGCATACACGCCGGTAATCAGCAGCTGGTTGCGGCCGGTCTCTTTCAGCATCTGCTCCAGCGGCGAGCGGTGAAATGCGCTGTAGCGCCACTTCACCAGCACGGTGTCCGCTTCGTCCGGCGCCAGTTCAGCCACGATGCGCTGCTGCTCCGGCGAGCGGGTCAGCCCCGGCCCCCACATGTCGTTCAGCAGGGCACGGTCTTCATCGCTCTGCTCTTTCGGCTGCGCGGTGTAGTACACCGGGATATTGTGTTCTTTGCAGTACGCGCGCAGTTTTGCGATGTTCGCCACCACCTGCTGCATCATGTCGCTATTTTCGCCCCAGAAGTTCAGGAAATACTCCTGCATATCGTGGATCAGCAGCGCGGCGCGCTCCGGCTCAAACGCCCAGTTCACCTTGTTGGTCGGCAGCTCTGCGGCGGTTGGCAGCGCGTAAGCGGTTAATTTTGGAATGGCCATTCTCTGTTCCTCAGCCCCGGGCGCGTTCAGCAAGCCACAGGCGCAACTGTTTCTTATCAACTTTGCCGACCGGCGTGAGCGGAAGCGCATCCACGCTCTCCACGCGGTCCGGCAGCTTAAATTCGGCAACGCCCTGCTCGCGCAGGAAGCGGCGCACCTCAACCGCGCGCAGGGGTTGTTTCACCACCAGATACGCACAGCTTTTTTCGCCCAGCAGGCTGTCCTCCATGCTCACCAGCGCGGCGTGGATCACCGCTTCGTGGCGCAGCAGCAGGTTTTCAATCTCTTCGGCGGCAATCTTTTCGCCACCGCGGTTAATCTGATCTTTCTCGCGCCCCTGCACGGTGATGTAGCCCTGCTCGTCGATGGCGATCAGATCGCCGGAGCAGTAAAAACCGTTGGCATCAAAGGCGCTGGCGTTGTGCTCCGGGCTGTTGAAATAGCCGCGGAAGGTGTACGGGCCGCGCGTCATCAAACGTCCGACTTCCCCGCGCGGGAGCGGGTTGCCGTCCTCGTCTGCCACCCACACTTCGTCATCTGGGCACATCGGGCGGCCCTGAGTGTTGATGATGCGTTCCGGCGCATCGTCGAGGGCGGTGTAGTTCACCAGCCCTTCCGCCATGCCAAACACCTGTTGCAGCTGGCAGCCGATTTCCGCCGGGATACGCGCCGCGAGCGTGGCGGAGAGCCGTGCGCCGCCTACCTGGAGCAGCTTCAGCGACGCAAGCTGGGCGTTGCCCGCCCCTTCAGCGATCGCCTGCAACCACAGGCTGACCGCCGGCGGTACCAGCGAGGTCACGTTAACCTGATGCTGTTCAATAAGCGGGAAGCAGAGCGTGGCGCTCGGATCGTTCGCCAGCACCACGCAGCCGCCCGCCGTGAACACGCCTAACGATCCTGGCGAGCTCATGGCGTAGTTGTGCGCTGCGGGAAGCGCGTTCAGATAGCGGGTTTGCGCAGTGATACCGCAGATTTCGTTGCTGCGACGGATGCTGTAGTCGTAGTCGTTATGCGTACGCGGGATCAGCTTCGGCGTGCCGGTGCTGCCGCCGGAGAGCTGGAAGAACGCCACTTCGTCGGCGGGCGTTGGGTTAGGGATAAAATTATCCGCCGGATGGGCAATCGCCGCTTCCAGCGCGCGATCGCCCCGATCGCCACGCAGCAGTACCCCGCGCACCGAGCGATGCTCGTCGATAAACGTATTGAGAAATTCGTCGCCTGCGAACAGGGCGTGGTCGCGATCGGCAATCAGTACGGCGGGTTTGATCTGCACCGCGTAGGCGTTCAGTTCGCTGCGTTGATGGCTAAAGAGCGCGTTGACCGGCGCGACGCCAATTTGCAGCAGCGCAAAGAAAGTGATGTAAAACTCGGCCACGTTGCCGAGCTGCACCAGCGCGGTCTCACCGCGATGCAGCCCCTGCGCCTGGAGGGCAGACGCCAGATTCGTCACCGCCTCATTAAACGCGCGGTAAGTGATGTGGCGATCGCCGTCGATAATCGCGACCGCATCGCTTTGCGCATGGTCCGTCAGGATGTGGGTCAGGGGCAGATCCTGCCAGTAGCCTTTTTCACGGTAGCGGCGGGCAAAATCCTCAGGCCAGCGGGTAAAAGGGATGGTCATGGGTATTCCTTAGTGCAAACCAAACACGTTAAGCATGGTGGAGAGCTTCACGCCCGTCTCGCGCCACTCGCCCACCGGGGAGGAAGCAGGCACAATGCCCGCGCCGGCAAACAGGCGAACGGTATTTTGATGCAGCCGCGCGCAGCGGATGGTCACCACCCACTCGCCGTTGCCTTCGCTGTCGCACCAGCCAACGATGCCGCCGAACAGTTCGCGGTCGAAGGGCTCCAGCTCGGCAATAAGTTCTTTTGCCGCCTGATGCGGGAAACCGCTCAGCGCCGGGGTCGGGTGCAGCAGGCAGGCCAGCGTCAGGGCGTTTTCGTTTTCACGCGCCTCGCCTTCTACTGGCGTCGCCAGGTGCCACAGCGTCGGGGTGGTGATGAGCTGCGGGGAAGCCGGCATGCTCAGTTGATGGCTGCGCGGTTCCAGAATGGTTTTCATCGCCTGAGTGACCAGGTCGTGTTCGTGACGATCTTTTTCAGAGGCCAGCAGCTTATTGCCCGCCTCGCGATCCAACACATCATCCGGCTGACGCCGCGCGGAGCCTGCCAGCGGCAGGGAGCTAAAGTGCGCGCCCTCTTTGCGCAGCAGCAGCTCCGGGCTGGCGCCCAGCAGCACGCCGCCATCTTCCAGCGGCACGTGGAAGTTAAAGCTCGCCGGGTTCTGGGCGATCAAACGCTCCATCAGCGCACCGCTATCAATGGTTTTGTCGGTGGCGATATCAATCAGGCGCGACAGCACCACCTTATTCACCTGCGGCGTGGCGGTGAGCGACGCGGCGCGGGCGACCATCTCCTCGAAAACCGGCTGCGGTGGGATCTCGGTGCGTTGTTGCACGTTCAGCGTCTGTGCGCCGGAGGCGTAGCGTGCAGTCTGCTGACGCGCAGGACGAGAGAAGGTCTGCCAACGCTGCGGAATAAACAGCGACGACGGTTTGCGGGTATCGAAAGGGATCGCCCCTACCATTACCGGATGGGCAATGCCGCTGTTTTTCGCATTTCTGAAAGACTGAGCCAGTTTTTGCTGAAAGGCCCCCGCCGGATCGTCACCGCCGACGGCGGGTTCAGAAAAACGGGCAAAACAGCCGGACGTGGTAAAACTGCGGTAAGGCGACATAAAGAAAAAGCTGTCTGATTGCAGCGTGGTCGCGGTGTGCTGAACTTCCTCAGCCAGGGACGTGTCCATATCATCCTCCTTAAAATGATAAAAGAAGCAATAATGATTATCATTTATATTTTCGTCGGCTAACCTAATCCCACAGCGCGCCGCTGTCAACCGTCGGGCCATTAACTTGTGCGACAAACGCTTGCATCCCTTCCCGGCAACCATGAAAATGAGAAGCATTATCTTCAATAAAAACAGGATGCCGCTCTGTGAAAATCGCTGCCGTTTGCCGCAATGCCCTTCTTCTGACAGGACTTTTTGTTTTAGGACTAACCTCAGCCGCCGCCGACGACTGGCCGCGCCAGGTCACCGACAGCCGCGGCGTGCACACGCTTGAGAGCAAGCCGACGCGCATTGTCTCCACCAGCGTGACCTTAACCGGCTCCCTGCTGGCCATTGACGCGCCGGTCATTGCCAGCGGTGCGACCACGCCCAACAACCGCGTGGCGGATGCGCAGGGGTTCCTGCGCCAGTGGGGCGATATCGCGAAACAGCGCAAGGTTGCCCGGCTGTATATCGGCGAGCCAAGCGCCGAAGCGGTGGCCGCCCAGATGCCGGACCTGATTCTCATCAGCGCCACCGGCGGGGATTCCGCGCTGGCGCTCTACGATCAGCTCTCCGCCATCGCCCCGACGCTTATCATCAATTACGATGACAAAAGCTGGCAGGAACTGCTGACCCAGCTGGGCACGATGACCGGGCATGAAAAACAGGCCGCTGCACGCATCGCCGCATTCGATAAACAGCTCGCGCAGGTAAAACAGCAGATGAAACTGCCGCCGCAGCCGGTGAACGCCATCGTCTATACCGCCGCTGCGCACACGGCGAACCTGTGGACGACAGAATCGGCGCAAGGCAAGCTGTTACATCAGCTGGGCTTTACGCTGGCGACGTTACCCGATGGGCTGCACACCTCAAAAAGCCAGGGCAAGCGTCACGACATTATTCAGCTGGGTGGAGAAAACCTGGCGACGGGGCTGAACGGCGAAGGGCTGTTCGTGTTTGCCGGCGACGAGAAAGACGTGAATGCGATTTATGCCAACCCGCTGCTGGCGCATTTACCGTCGGTGAAAAACAAGCGCGTCTGGGCATTGGGAACAGAGACGTTCCGCCTGGATTATTACAGCGCGATGCTGGTGTTACAGCGTTTAGATTCAATTTTTAAATAAGTGGCACATTCCCCGTAGGCCCGGTAAGCGCAGCGCCACCGGGCGTTTTGTCGGGTGGCGGCTACGCCTTACCCGACCTACAGGGGCTGAACCGCCGCAATTCCACCAGCGTCACCAGTAAGATCGCGCCAACCATTGCTAACACAAACCCGCTGCTGCTCGCCGACGCCACCG
This sequence comes from Enterobacter cloacae complex sp. P15RS, assembly GCF_014895905.1. Taxonomy (NCBI): domain Bacteria; kingdom Pseudomonadati; phylum Pseudomonadota; class Gammaproteobacteria; order Enterobacterales; family Enterobacteriaceae; genus Enterobacter; species Enterobacter cloacae complex sp. P15RS. Next base: position 64,421 of record NZ_JADBQL010000014.1, read on the forward strand.
GAGTCATTATTGCTCCCAGCCCGCCGAGGATCGCCGCGCCAATCGCATCGCCCGTCACGTTCTGGGCTGTCCACAGACCGTTAATACGCCCCAGCATGCCTTCCGGCGTCTGGGTCTGGATCAGGGTGTACTGTAAAAGTGAGCTGACCGCGCTCAGCCAGCCGAAAATCACCAGACACATCACCCCCAGCGCCCAGACCGGCATCAGGCTGAAGAAACCGATGGCGATAAACGAGGCCAGCGTCGCCACCAGCATAATCAAGCCCGGACGCGCGCTTTGGGCCAGGTTACCGCTGGTCAGCGCCCCGCAGGCCGCACCGAGCGGAATGGCGGCGTACAGCACGCCAATCTCTGAGGCGCTCATCTGCCACTCGCCCGCCAGCGCCGGGTAAAGCACGCGCACGGCGCTCGCCATCGTCAGCAGGCCGCCGAGCAGCGCAATGCCGCCAATCAGCGGGTTACTGAACAGAAAACGAATCGCGGCCATTAACGACTTCAGCGGGTGCTCGCGCGGCTGCGGCGGCGGTGGCAACAGCGGCAGACGCAATAGCGTCAGCGTGGTGATAAAGGTTCCCGCCGCTGCAAGGCCATAGTTCCACGCCACGCTGCCGGTGGCCAGCAGCAGGCCACCGACCATCGGCGAAATCACCGAGCCGAGGCGCACGGTGAGCATGGTGATCGCCCCCGCCTGCATCAGGTTCTCGCGCCCCACCAGCGCGGGCGTCGCCGCCAGCAGCGCCGTCACGCCGAGCGAGGCGAAAAAACCGTCCCACAGGCCAAGGGCATAAATCGCCACCAGCGACGGCTCCGGCAGCATCGCGTTCAGACACAGCCCGATAAAGCCCACCCCGCAGGTACCGCGCGCCAGCAGGATCAGCTTCTTACGCTCGTAGCGATCCGCCAGCACGCCACCGACCATCAGGCCGATAAACATCGCCCCGCCGGTTAAGGTCACGGATAACCCCACCAGCCAGCTGGAGTGCGTCATGGTCTGGATCTGGACGGGCACGGCGACGCCGAGCAGGCCGAGGGATAAAATGGAGATAAAACGGGCGATAAAGACCGCGCGAAACGCCGGGTGCGTCTTAAGCAGGCTGAGGTTAAGCAGCCAGGATTTTTGATTCATGACAAGGCCTTGAGTCTATTTCTACCAATTCCATGGGCGCACATGCTAACATAGCCAAATAAGATAGATAACGATAATCACTATCATTATCAAATCATGGATGTTGCTATGTCGTTTTCCTCTTCTGCGGTGCGTGCCATTGCCGTGCCCGTATTATTGCTACTGCTAATCCTTGCGATTGCACTCAGCCTGCTGGTCGGCGCTAAACCGCTGCCCGCGTCCGTTATTGTCGATGCGCTCTCCGGAACCTGTCAGAGCGCCGACTGCACCATCGTGCTCGACGCTCGCCTGCCCCGTACCCTTGCCGGACTGCTGGCCGGCGGCGCGCTCGGCCTTGCGGGTGCCCTGATGCAAACCCTTACCCGTAACCCGCTGGCGGACCCCGGCATTCTTGGCGTCAACTCCGGCGCCAGCTTTGCCATCGTGCTCGGCGCGGCGCTGTTCGGGTTGACGTCACCCTCTGAACAGCTGGCGATGGCTTTCTGCGGCGCGCTGGCCGCCTCGCTGGTGGTGGCGTTTACCGGCAGTCAGGGAGGCGGCCAGCTCAGCCCGGTACGCTTAACCCTGGCAGGCGTGGCGCTGGCGGCGGTGCTGGAAGGTCTGTCCAGCGGTATCGCCCTGCTTAACCCGGACGTGTATGACCAGCTGCGCTTCTGGCAGGCCGGTTCGCTGGATATCCGGACCCTTGAAACCTTAAACGTGGTGGCGATCCCGGTCATTATCGCCGCCGTCGTGGCGCTGTGTTTAAGCCGGTCGCTGAACAGCCTGAGCCTCGGCAGCGACACCGCGACCGCCCTCGGCAACCGTGTCGCGCGTACGCAGCTGACTGGCCTGCTCGCTATCACCGTGCTGAGCGGTAGCGCAACCGCCGTGGTCGGTCCGATCGCCTTTATCGGCCTGATGATGCCGCACATGGCGCGCTGGCTGGTGGGCTCGGACCACCGCTGGTCGCTGCCGGTCACGCTGCTGGCGACCCCTGCCCTGCTGCTGTTTGCCGACGTGCTGGGCCGCCTGCTGGTGCCCGGCGAGCTGCGCGTCTCGGTGGTGAGCGCGTTTATCGGCGCGCCGGTGCTGATCTTCCTGGTACGTCGCAGACGCGGGGGTGGCGCATGATGGCTCTGTCCCGCCGTTTACTCACCAGCGTCTTCCTGCTGGCTATCGCCATTACTCTGCTGGCGGTCTGGAGCCTGCAAAGCGGTGCTGTAACGCTTGATTTCGCGCAGGTCTTTCACGCCCTCACCGGCAGCGCGCCGCGTAACATCACCATGGTGGTCACCGAATGGCGACTGCCGCGCGTGGCGATGGCGCTCCTGGTGGGCGCGGCGCTCGGCGTCAGCGGCGCGATTTTCCAGTCGCTGATGCGTAACCCCCTCGGCAGCCCGGACGTGATGGGCCTGAATACCGGCGCGTGGAGCGGCGTGCTGGTGGCGATGGTGCTGTTCGGGCAGCATCTGACGGCCATTACCTTTACGGCGATGGCGGGCGGCATTCTGACCTCGCTGCTTATCTGGGCCCTGGCCTGGCGCAACGGCATTGACACCTTCCGGCTGATCATTATCGGGATCGGCATCCGCGCGATGCTGATGGCGTTTAACACCTGGCTTTTGTTGCAGGCGTCTCTGGAAACCGCGCTCTCCGCCGGGCTGTGGTATGCCGGTTCACTTAACGGCCTGACGTGGGGCAAAACCTGGCCCGCCGCGCCGCTGATTTTGCTGATGTTTATCGGCGCACTGCTGCTGGTACGCCGGATGCGCCTGCTGGAGATGGGCGACGACAGCGCCTGCGCGCTGGGCGTGAGCGTTGAGCGTTCGCGCCTGATGCTGATGCTGGTGGCGGTATTGCTGACCGCTGCGTCCACCGCGATTGCCGGGCCGATCTCGTTTATTGCCCTTGTCGCGCCGCATATCGCGCGGCGTCTTAGCGGCACCGCACGCTGGGGCTTGACCCAGGCTGCCCTGTGCGGTGCGATGCTGCTGCTGGCCGCCGATCTCTGTGCCCAGCGGCTGTTTATGCCTTATCAACTTCCGGTGGGCGTGGTGACCGTCAGCCTCGGCGGGATTTACCTCATCGTCTTGCTCGTTCAGGAGTCACGCAAGAAATGACAGATTCAACAACCCGCTTGCGCGGCGAAAACTTGACCCTCGGCTATGGCAAAAAAATCATTGCCCGTGATTTAACCGTCGCCATTCCGGACGGCCACTTCACCGCGATTATCGGTCCGAACGGCTGCGGCAAATCGACCCTGCTGCGCACCCTGAGCCGCCTGATGTCGCCGACAGAGGGCAGCGTATTCCTCGACGGAGAGCAGATCCAGCGCTTCGCCAGCAAAGAGGTGGCGCGACGCATCGGGCTGCTGGCGCAAAACGCCACCACGCCGGGAGATATCACGGTGCAGGAGCTGGTCTCGCGCGGGCGCTACCCGCACCAGCCGCTGTTTACCCGCTGGCGCAAAGAGGACGACGAGGCCGTGAAGCGCGCGATGGAAGCAACGGGCATCACCGATCTGGCTCAGCAAAGCGTGGATACCCTCTCCGGCGGACAGCGACAGCGGGCGTGGATCGCGATGGTGCTGGCGCAGGAAACCGCCATTATGCTGCTGGACGAGCCGACGACCTGGCTGGACATCAGCCATCAGATTGACCTGCTGGAGCTGCTGAGCGAGCTGAACTGCACGCAGGGGTACACCCTGGCGGCGGTGCTGCATGATTTAAATCAGGCCTGCCGCTACGCGACGCATCTGATTGCGCTGCGCGACGGCGAGATTGTGGCACAGGGCGCGCCGAAGGAGATTGTGACGCCAGAGCTGATCGCGCGGATCTACGGCATGCGCTGCATGATTATTGACGATCCGGTGGCGGGTACACCGCTGGTGGTGCCGTTAGGTCGGCGGTAATTGCCGGACCCGGCCTACAGTCAGCTCCCGTAGGCCGGGTAAGGCGTAGCCGCCACCCGGCGCTGTTGACGTTACTCCAATATTTCCTTCAACACCGGTCCTATCTTCTCGAACGCCTGCGGTGAAATGATATCCACGTGGGCGCAGTCCTGGCTGTAGACCTCCAGCTCGCCCACCCACGGCGCCCAGGCCGTATGCGGATCCATCGTTCGCGTGCGTTCGGCAACAAACAGCGTCGCTTTACCGTCGAACCGTGAGCTGTGCGCGGTGGTGAGCAGTCGCACCGCGTCCGCGTAGTTGCCTTCAATGGTGTTAAACAATTCGCTGGAGCCCTGCCCCTGCTGGGCGGCGATAAACGCCTGACGCTCGCGCTCGATCTCCGCCAGCACTTCCGGGTCAAGGCCGTTGGCCTCTTTCTCCGCCCAGTTCTGGGTTTCCGGCGGCCAGGTATCCAGCAGACCAAGAAACGCCACCGCTTCGCCCTGCTCGCGCAGACGCGCCGCAATGCCCTGCGCCAGCGTGCCGCCGAGCGAATAGCCGAACAGATAATACGGTCCCTGCGGCTGCTGCTTACGCAGCGTTTTCAGGTGATGTTCGATCACGCCATCGAGATCCGCGCACTGCTGCATCGGACCGTTTGGCCGCGGCGACTGAATGCCGGTAATCGACCAGCGAGGGCTGAGATAGCGCGCCAGGACGCTGAACTGCCAGGCAAAGCCGGACGCCGGATGGAAGCAGAACAGCGTCGGGCCGTTGCTTTCACGCAGCGGCAGCAGGGTTTCATACCCCAGACGCTGCGCCTGTTCGTCGCTCAGTTGCGAATCCAGCAGCTCGCTGAGTTTGCCGACCGTCGAGGCGACCATAATCTGCCCCGGCGTGACCTTGCGGCTGAACGCACGGCCGAGCTGAGCCGCGAGGCGCATCGCCAGCAGCGAGTGGCCGCCAAGGGCAAAGAAGTCGGCGTCGATATCGTTCACTTCGCAGCCCAGCAGCGCGGAAAACGCCTGCGCCACGACGGCTTCGGTTTGTGTCTCGGGTGCGCGACCGGAGGTTTTGCTGGTCAGCTCCGGCAGCGGCAGCGCCTTGCGATCCAGCTTACCGTTGGCGCTCAGCGGCAGCGCGCTGATTTGCAGCAGCACCACCGGCACCATATGCGGCGGCAGCTGTGCCCTGAGCGAGTCCAGCAGCGCGTCGCGATCCAGCGGCAAACCGGATTCGGACACCACATACCCCACCAGCTGGCGGGCATCGCCGCCCGTTGCCGCAGCCTGATTGAACACGCACGCATGCGCTACGGCCTGGGCCACGTCAGGCAGTGACAGCATCGCCCGGTCGATTTCGCCCAGCTCAATGCGCTGACCGCGGATTTTCAGCTGGTCATCGCTGCGGCCCAGATATTCCACCGCCCCGTTGTCCAGCCAGCGGGCGACGTCTCCGGTGCGATACATCCGCTCGCCTGGGGCAAACGGATCGGCAATAAAGCGGCTGGCGGTGAGGTCGGGGCGTCCCAGATACCCCTGTGCCAGCTGAATGCCGGTGAGATACAGATCGCCCGCCACGCCGAACGGCACCGGGCGCATCATCGCATCCAGAATGCGCAGCCCCGTATTCCACACCGGGAAGCCGATCGGCACGCTGTTGCCCTCCACCGCAGCCAGTTCCGGACCGTACGCCGGATACCAGCTCACGTCCACCGCCGCTTCGGTTGGGCCGTAGAGGTTGTGCAGCGGTACATGAGTGAGCTGCTCCCACTCGCGGCACAGCGCCGTTGGCAGCGCCTCGCCGCTACAGAACACCTGCTTCAGCGTCCTGCAACAGTCGACGTTTTCCGGCGTCAACGAGGCGACAAACGCCGCCAGCATCGACGGCACGAAGTGGGTGGTGGTTACGCCATATTCTGCGAAGAAGCTCTGCATCGCCTGCGGGTCGCGGTGCGCGTCCGGCTCGGCCATCACCAGCTTTGCCCCGGCGATAAACGGCCACCAGAACTCCCACACCGACACGTCAAAGCTGCACGGCGTTTTCTGCGCCACGACATCATCCGCCGCCAGTGGATAATGATCCTGCATCCACTTCAGGCGGTTAACGATGGCGGTATGCCCCACCATCACCCCTTTCGGGCGTCCCGTTGAACCTGAGGTAAAGATGATGTACGCGGTCTGCTCCGGCTTCGCCAGCCGCAGAGGTTCAGCGTCCGTGGTCGGCAATAGCATGTTGTAACTAAGCGAAGGTATCGGCAGATCGTTAAAGCGCGGAAGCTGCGCGTCGGTGGTAATGAGAAGCGACGGTTTCGCGTCCTCCAGCATCATCCGCAAACGATCGTCCGGGTAGCCGGTATCCAGCGGCAGCCAGGCGGCACCGGCTTCAACAATGCCGTGCAGCGCCAGGGTCAGGAACACTGAACGCGGAAGCGCCACCGCCACGCTGTCGCCGGGCTTCACGCCGCGCGCGCGCAGCAGGGTTGCCAGCGCGACCACCTGCTCGCGCATCTGGCGGTAGTTCAGCTCAATATGGGCATCCGCCAGCGCGGGGGCGTCCGGCGTTTTGTTTGCCTGCTCCGCCACCAGATCCGCCAGCGTGGTGGAGGGCAGCGCCAGGCCGGTATCGTTGATGCGCGCCAGCCGGGCGTACTCCTGCTCGGATACGGTTTCCACGTCGCCACAGCGCAGGCCCGGGTTCGCGGCAAACTGCGTCAGCATCGCGTTCAGGCGCGAAACGTGGCGCTTCAGCGTCGCGTCGTCGTAACGCTGCCTGTTGGCGAGGATCTCAATGCTTAATCCGCCCTGCTCGTCCGGGAACAGCGCCAGCTCCAGATCGTTCACCGGGCCGGTCGCCAGCGTGTGGGTGATGGCCTCCACGCCGTCGATATCCAGCTGATAATCAAACACCTTCACGTTCAGCACCGGCCCAAACAAGGGTTCGTCCCCTGCGGCCCGCCCGCTGTCGCGCACGATCTGCTCGGCGTCGTAGCGCTGATGGCGGCGCATCTTTTTCAGCTGGTTCGCCAGGCGCAGCGCCAGCTCCGGCAGGCTCTCAAGCGGATTAATATTCACCGCCAGCGGCAGGACGTTAAGCACCGGGCCGGTTGCGGTCAGCGCGGCGGACCCCATGCGGCGCATAAAGATAAACCCGGCGGCGTAGTCCAGCCGTCCGGTGAGGCGGCCGAGCCACAGCGCCACCAGCGCAAGCGCCAGATCGGTGCGCTGTGCCTGCCCGGCTGCCTGCGCCAGCTGGCTAAAGGCGCGAGCGTCAATTGCAATTTTCAGGCGCAGGATGTCGGTAGTGGCGGCGCGTCCCGGCAGCGGCGCGGAGGAGAGCGAGACCGGAGGAGGAAGCTGTTTGCGCTGCCCGGCCCAGAAAGCACCGTCGCGCTGCCAGGCCTCGCTGTCGCGATAGCGCTGATACTCGTCAACAACCTCGGCAAACGGGGTAAACGGTGAGGCTGGGGTGGGTTCCCCTTTCTTCCATGCAGCATAAATTGCGGCGATCTGGCGGGTAATCGCCGGGAAACTGAAGCCATCCACCACCAGATGGTGATAACGCTGATACCAGTACCAGCGGTTGTCACCGACCTGAATCAGCTGATGAAAAGCGAGCGGCTGACCGCTGTCCACGCGCAGATCCTGACTGAGATCGGCCTCCATCAGCGCCACGGCGGCATCGTGAGAATCAACGCGAACGATGGACGGCTCCGGCAGGATCAGGGTCTCATCGACCCACTGCCAGACCTCGCCGTTATCTTCAGCGAAACGCGTGCGCAGGGTATCGGCCTGCATCATGCCTTGCGCAATGGCTTTTGCCAGCAATGGCGCGTCGATATTGCCTTTCAGCTCGGTGTAGTGCGCCACGCTCCAGGCGTTTGGCAGCGAGGAAAGCTGCTCTGCCATACAGATACCCGGCTGGGCGGCGACGAGAGGAAGACGGTTCATGCGCGCTCCCCCGCAAAACAGGACGGCTCAAGCGTCTGCCAGCGTTGCGCCAGCCACTGCTGGCACGCCTCCTGAGAGTGCGGTTCGCAGACCACGCGCCAGCCCGCGGGCAACTCGCACTGCTGCGGCCACAGGCTGTACTGCCCCTGGTCATTTTGCAAAATGGCGAACTGTCCCTGCGGATTATCGAAAGGATTGCTGAATTCCATACAGACTCCGTTATTGAATGAGCGGCTGCCAGAGGGTCATCAGCCCCTGCGTCAGCCCACCGCGCCAGCAAAGCGCATCGTGTCCGCCGTCAACCTGACGCCAGAATACCGGTTGCTGTGCGTGTAGTTCGGCGTAAATCGCCTGGTTTGCGCGCAAGATAAGCGGCTCATTGCGCCCGGCCTCAAGGACGATGCGCAGCCCGCGAGCGGTTTTTTCACCCGCTTTAAGTTGTTCGATGAGCAGCCCGTCCTGCTGTGCACCGCGGTGCGGCCACCAGTAAGATCCGGACTGGCTGAGGATGCAGCCAAACCGCTGCGGCCAGTTGAGGCCGGCATAGAGCGAAGAGAGCCCGCCGAAGCTCTGGCCCGCCACCACGGTGCGATCGGCGCGATCGCTGAAGGGCGCAATGCTGTTCACCTGCGGGAGAAGCTCTTCCTGCACCGCCAGCCAGAAATCAGGGTTGCAGGGCAGCTCGCGGCTGCGGTGCGCGGTGTCTATCGCGTCGATCAGCACGTAAACCGCTGGCGGCAGTTTGCCTTCACGGGTGAGCGACGCCAGCGCGGGCCAGACAGGCATGCTTTCGGCCCAGAACTGCCCGTCGAGGAGGACCGCCAGCGGGCGACCGGGGTTATCATCGCCGGTGGTAAAAATCCACACGCGGCGACGGTTCTTCAGGCGCGCGCTGTTCCACGTAATGCAGACGGGCTTTTTGTAAGGCGTATCGGGATGGTTCCAGCCCGGCTGAACGGGGGCCGCAGGCATTTCCAGCGCCGAGACGGCGTGCCCGCGCCCGCCGCGCCAGCTCTGCGCATTCAGCGGATCAGAAATTGCGTGCGGCAGCAGTTTTCGCCAGCCTTCGCGCAGCGCCATGCGGTCCGGCTGATCGCCTTTAAACACTGCATCGGCAAAATCGTTTTCGTTATCGGAGGGGATAAAACAGTAGCTGCCGCGCCATTCGGGGCTGAACTCCCCCTGCCAGTGCCAGACGTCGGTATCCGGGATACGTTCAAGCGATTGCGGGCGGGCATTCTGATGGTGGTCGGTCACGCCGGTAACGTAGAGCCAGACGCGCTTGATCGTTGAGGTCTGCTGGGTTCCTGCCGGGTCCCGCCACCAGAATGTGACGCGATAGTTTTCCTCATGACGTTCCCATTCCGGCCCGTTTTTCGACTGCCACCACGCTTCACTTCCGGTTGTTAACGCCGTCACCCTTATAACCCCATGTTTAACAATATTTTTTGTTTCAGAGCAAATTTTATTGATAATATTATTGATAACTATTTGCATTTGCAATAGCGTATTGCCCGCGCTGTGGGAAGCGCGTTCATAAATAACCATAAAAGCGGGACGTACAATGAATAAGAAGATTCACTCTCTGGCCTTGCTGGTCAATTTAGGGATTTATGGCGTCGCGCTGCCCGCCATGGCAGACGACAACGCCGCCTCCGCGCAGCACGAAGACACCATGGTGATCACCGCCGCCGAGCAGAATTTGCAGGCGCCTGGCGTGTCGACCATCACCGCCGATGAGATCCGCAAAAACCCGCCCGCGCGGGACGTGGCGGAAATCATCCGCACCATGCCGGGCGTTAACCTGACCGGGAACTCCACCAGCGGCCAGCGCGGGAACAACCGTCAGATCGACATTCGCGGCATGGGCCCGGAAAACACCCTGATCCTGATCGACGGCAAGCCCGTCACCAGCCGCAACTCGATTCGCCTGGGCTGGCGCGGCGAGCGTGATACTCGCGGCGATACCGGCTGGGTGCCGCCGGAGATGATCGAGCGTATCGAAGTGATCCGCGGCCCGGCCGCCGCGCGCTACGGTAACGGCGCGGCGGGCGGCGTGGTGAACATCATCACCAAAAAATTCGACGACCAGTGGCACGGCTCCTGGAACACCTACCTGAACGCGCCAGAACATAAAGACGAAGGTTCTACCAAGCGCACCAACTTCAGCCTGAGCGGCCCGCTGGGCGGCGACTTCAGCTTCCGCATGTTCGGTAATCTGGACAAAACCCAGGCCGACGCGTGGGACATTAACCAGGGCCATCAGTCTGACCGTACGGGCGCTTACGCCAACACCCTGCCCGCGGGCCGCGAGGGTGTAGAGAACAAAGACATCAATGGCGTGGTGCGCTGGGACTTCGCGCCGATGCAGTCGCTGGAGTTTGAAGCGGGCTACAGCCGCCAGAACAACCTGTATGCGGGTGACACGCAGAACACCAACAACGACAACGCGCTGGTGAAGAAAAACTACGGCAAAGAGACCAACCGTATTTATCGCCAGAACTTCGCCGTGACCTGGAACGGCGGCTGGGATAACGGCATTACCACCAGCAACTGGGCGCAGTACGAACACACCCGCAACTCTCGTCTGGGCGAAGGGCTGGCGGGCGGTCTGGAAGGCCTGTTCAACAGCAATAAATTCACCGATACCGATCTGGCCGACGTGATGCTGCACAGCGAAATCAACCTGCCGATTGATTTCATTGTGAACCAGAACCTGACGCTCGGCACCGAGTGGAACCAGCAGCGGATGAAGGATTCAACCTCCTTCACGCAAACCCAGCAGGGTGGCACCATCCCGGGCATGAGCGAAGACCGTAGCCCGTACACGTCAGCGGAGATCTTCTCCCTGTTCGCTGAGAACAACATGGAGCTGACCGACAGCACCATGCTGACCCCTGCCCTGCGCTTCGATCACCACACCATCGTGGGCAATAACTGGAGCCCGTCCCTGAACCTGTCGCAGGGTTTGGGGGATGACTTCACCCTGAAGATGGGGATTGCGCGCGCTTATAAAGCGCCAAGCCTGTACCAGACCAACCCGAACTACCTGTTGTACAGTAAAGGCCAGGGTTGCTACGCCAGTTCCGACGGCGTGGGCTGCTACATGATGGGTAACGACGATCTGAAAGCGGAAACCAGCATCAACAAAGAGATTGGCCTGGAGTGGAAACGCGACGGCTGGCTGGCGGGCGTGACCTGGTTCCGCAACGACTACCGCAACAAGATTGAAGCGGGCTACGCGCCGATTGGCCAGACCTCCACCGGTAAAGTCACCACCGATATCTACCAGTGGGAAAACGTGCCGAAGGCGGTGGTGGAAGGTCTGGAAGGCTCCCTGAACGTGCCGGTCAGCGACACCATCAACTGGACCAACAACATCACCTATATGCTGCAAAGCAAGAACAAGGAGACCGGCGATCGCCTGTCGATCATTCCGGAGTACACGCTGAACTCGACCCTGAGCTGGCAGGTGCATCAGGACGTGTCGCTTCAGTCGACCTTTACCTGGTACGGCAAGCAGCAGCCGAAGAAGTACAACTACAAAGGTCAGCCGGTGACCGGGTCTGAGAAAGACGAAGTCAGCCCGTACAGCATCGTTGGCCTGAGCGCCACCTGGGACGTGACCAAAAACGTTAGCCTGACCGGCGGCGTGGACAACGTCTTCGACAAGCGCCAGTGGCGCGCGGGTAATGCCCAGACGACCGGAAATGCCACCACCGGTGCGTATATGTACGGTGCGGGTGCCTACACGTATAATGAACCGGGTCGCACCTGGTACATGACCGTGAATACGCGTTTTTAAGGCACTGAAGTCAATCCTTCCCTCTCCCCTCCGGGGAGAGGGTCAGGGTGAGGGGAAAAACCATGCACACCACCCACAGCACATTTTCCCTCGCCGGCCTCACTCTCCACCGCATCAGCTTCGACCCCGTCACCTTCACCGACGCCGATCTCCTCTGGCTTCCCCATCACGCCCAGCTCGCTAATGCCGGACGTAAACGCAAGGCTGACCATCTGGCAGGACGCATCGCCGCCGCGCACGCCTTGCCTGACCACACCGTTCCCGCTATCGGCCCCAGCGGGGAACCGCTCTGGCCGGACGGAATTTCAGGCAGCATCACCCACAGCGGCACCCAGGCCATGGCGGTAGTGGTTCGCGATCGACACGCGCTTATCGGCATCGACTGCGAAACCATTCTGCCCGAAAATGAAGCCAGAGAAATTAAGGATGGCATTATAGATGCCCAGGAAGAGCGCGTACTTTCCCGCTCGGGATACCCGTTCGCCCTCGCCCTGACGCTGGTTTTCAGCGCCAAAGAGAGCCTGTTCAAGGCCCTCTTTTCCCAGGCGCAGACATATATGGGTTTTGACAGCGCCTGCGTCACCCTGCTCGACGATAAGACGCTTACGCTGGCGTTGAACCGTCAACTGGCAGGCTTTAACGAAGGCACCGCCTTCACCCTGCACTGGCAGCAGCACGGCGAGCAGGCGATTACCCTGCTGTCACACGTTCCTGCCGACGCGCCTTCACGCTGGTCACCACAAACGTCACGATAAACACCACCGCGAACAGCACCACGATGGTCGGCGCGGGCGCGCTGTCGAGATAAAACGAGGCATAGACGCCGCTGACCGACATCAGTACTGATACCGCCACTGCCACCAGCAGCGCCATGTGAAAGCGTCGGGCGATCAGCACCGCCACCGCGCCGGGGGCAATCAGCAGCGAAATCGACAGAATGATCCCCACCGCCTTCAGCGTCGCCACGATGGTCAGCGAAACCATGCACAGTAAGCCGTAGTGCAGCCATCGGGCGCGCAGGCCGCTCGCCTGCGCCTGCTGATAGTCAAAGCAGAACAGCAGGAAATCGCGCCACTTCAGGCCAATCACCAGCGCGATCACCCCCGCGACGAGACCGCTTTGCAGTATGTCCATCCCGTTAATGCCCAGCATATCGCCGAACAGAATGTGGTCGAGATGCACCTCAGGTTTGACGGCGATATAGAGGCTCAGCCCGGCGCCGAACATCCCGGAAAAGACAATCCCCATCACCGTATCCTGCTTGATCCGGCTGTTGTCCTTCAGGTAGCCGGTGGCGATCGCGCAGAACAGACCGGCAACGAATGCACCCACCGCCAGCGGCAGGCCCATCACCCACGCCAGCACCACGCCGGGAAACACCGCGTGGCTCATGGCATCGCCCATCAGCGCCCAGCCTTTGAGCACCAGAAAAACCGACAGCAGCGCGCAGGGCACGGCTACCAGAAGTGAAATCAGCAGCGCGTTATTCATGAACGCAAACTGGAAGGGTTCAAGGAGCAGCGCCATCATGGGTGTGCCTCCTTCGCGCGACGGCGGCTGGCGAGCAGCCCGTGCTTCGGCGCAAAGACGAACGCCAGCAGGAACAGCAGCGTCTGGGCGACCACAATAATGCCGCCGGTGGCACCGTCCAGATAATAACTGGCCCACGCGCCGAGGAAGCTGGTGAGGCTGCCAATGGCGACGGCAATCATCAGCAGGCGCGGGAAGCGGTCGGTGAGCAGCCACGCGGTTGCGCCGGGCGTAACCACCAGGCAAATCACCAGAAACGCGCCAACGGTTTGCAGCGCCGCCACGGTGGAGACCGCCAGCAGCGTGAAGAACAGAACCTTCAGGCGCGCCGGGCGCAGGCCGATGGCGCGGGCGTGGTTCTCATCAAAAAAGGTCATCATCAGATCTTTCCATTTGAACAGCAGGATAACCATCGACACCACGCCGATAATCGCCAGCTGGACGATATCCTCCGGGGCGATAGCCAGAATATTGCCAAGCACGATGGTCTGAATATTCACCGAGGTCGGGTTGAGCGAGACCATAAACAGCCCCAGCCCGAAAAAGGAGGAGAAGATCAGTCCAATGATGGCGTCCTCCTTCAGGCGGCTGCGCTGGTTGAGAAACAGCATGCTTCCCGCCGCCAGCCCGCCCGATAAAAACGCCCCCAGCGAGAACGGCAGCCCGAGCATGTAAGCCCCCGCCACGCCCGGCACGATGGAGTGCGAGAGCGCATCGCCGATCAGCGACCAGCCTTTGAGCATCAGGTAGCAGGAGAGAAACGCGCACAGCCCGCCCACCATCGCCGAGACCCACATCGCGTTGAGCATGTACTCATAGCCGAAGGGTTCAAGAAGCGCGTTCATTTGGCCTCCTGCCGGTGCGTCACGAAGGGCCGCTCATCGTCGGTGATGATGCGTTCTTCCGAGCCGCTGAGCACCACGTGGCGCAACACGCCGCTGAAGGCGCGCTCAAGGTTTTCGGCGGTAAAGGTGGTTTCCGTCGGACCGCTCGCCAGCACGGTGCCTTTGACCATCACCGTGTAATCGCAAAACTCCGTGACCGAGCCTAAATTGTGGGTCGAGACCAGCATGGTTTTGCCCTCATCGCGCAACTCGCGCAGCAGGCTGATGATTCTGGCTTCGGTTTTAACGTCCACGCCGGTAAACGGCTCGTCGAGCAGGATCACCTCGCCCTGCTGGGCAATCGCCCGCGCCAGGAAGACGCGCTTCTTTTGCCCGCCGGAGAGCTCGCCAATCTGCCGATGGCGCAGCTCGAGCATATCCACGCGCTTCAGGGCGTCGGTTACGATCTGCCGATCCTGCGCTTTAGGCCGCCGCAGAAATCCCATATGCCCGTAGCGGCCCATCATCACTACGTCCTCGACCAGCACCGGAAACGACCAGTCGACCTCTTCCGACTGCGGCACGTAGGCGACCAGGTTCTGGCGTAGCGCCCGGTGAGGCGGCAGCCCATGGAGGGTGATGCTGCCGCTCGCCGCCCGCACAAAGCCCATCACCGCCTTAAACAGCGTGGACTTGCCGGAGCCGTTCACCCCCACCAGCGCGGCAATCGATCCGCCGGGCACGCTGAACGACGCATTGCGCAGCGCCGTGTGGCCGTTGCGGTAGGTCACGGTCACGTCCGTAACGACAATCCCCTTTTGCATGGTCACTCCTTCATGCCGTCGCGAATGCCCTGCACCAGCGTGCGGGTGGTGACGTTCAGCAGATCGATATAGGTCGGCACCGGGCCGTTTTCCGCGCTCAGGGAGTCTACGTACAGCACGCCGCCGTAGTGGGCGCCGGTTTCCCGCGCCACCTGACGCGCCGGCTTATCGGAAACCGTGCTTTCGCTGAATACCGCCGGGATGCGATGTTTCTTCACCAGATCGATCACCTTGCGCACCTGCTGCGGCGTCCCCTGCCGATCGGCGTTGATCGGCCACAGGTAAAGTTCCTTCATGCCCAGATCCCGCGCAAGATAGGAGAAGGCGCCTTCGCTGGTCACCATCCAGCGCTTGTCTTCCGGGATCGCCGCCACCTGCTTGCGCAGCGGTTCGAGGGTCGCGACGATCTTCTGCTTGTAGGCGTCAGCGTTGCGCTGATACGTCTGCGCATTCGCCGGGTCGTACTTCACCAGCGCGTCGCGGATGTTATTGACGTAAATCAGCGCGTTGTCCGGCGACATCCACGCGTGCGGGTTGGGCTTGCCGTCGTACGGCCCCTCGCTGATGCCCATCGGGGTAATGCCCTGGGTGACAATCACCTCCGGCACGCCGTTCAGATGCTGATAAAAACGCTGGAACCACAGCTCCAGATTCATGCCGTTCGCCAGGATCAGCTGCGCCTTCTGCGCGCGTTTGATATCCCCCGGCGTCGGCTGGTACTCATGGATTTCAGCGCCCGGTTTGGTGATGGAGGTGACGTCTGCGGCATCCCCCGCCACGTTTTTCGCCATATCCGCGATGACGGTAAAGGTGGTGATGACCTGGAACTTTTCAGCCGCCAGCGCGCCCGTACTGGTCGTAGCCGTGAGCAGCGCGCCGAGCAACAGACGCTTTAATCCTTGCAATGGGTGCATCGCAGAAGTCTCCTGAGGTGGTTAAATTCAAAGCAAAATTAGCCCGTGCTATAAGATATAGCACAGGCTATATTTAAATGAAAATGGTTATCATTAAAGTTATGTCAATGAAGGGCGTGCCTGATGGCGCTTCGCTTATCAGGCCTACGGAAAAGCAGTTTTGGAGTTTTGTAGGCCGGGTAAGCGCAGCGCCACCCGGCAAAAAAATGGCTGGATTTTTAATTAAAGGAGTTTGTCATTACTTAAACATCCGGGAACATCACGCTATTCCCCGGCGCTTCCCTGTGCAGATGAATAAAGTTCAGGTGCCGTTCATACTGGTCCAGAATGTCCGTAATCACCTGCTCCTTGCTGTAATCCATCAAATCATTCCCCTGGCTACCTTCCAGCAGGAACGTCTCCAGCCGGTAGTAGGTTGATTTCCCGCTGCGCGCCCGGTAGGTAAACCCAGGCACCGAGTACTGCTGCGGCCAGATCTGATAGACAAAGTTCTGCTCGTCGCCCATGTGCACCAGCAGATCCAGGTGCCCCAGGGTTTCGCCCTCCTCCGGCGGCAGGTTTTTCAGCTCCACGTACGCACCGCGCAGCTTCAGCTCCTGCGCCACCTCTTCCATCGCCGGGAAGCAGACGGTTTCCATCATCTGGCTGGTGTAGCGCGTGCCCGGGTAGTTCATCAGGCGCGACAGGCGCTTCTTCCAGCTCAGCCGGTCCTGGGCGCCCATCGGCCGCGGCGCGGTGTCGCGGCTGGCGCTTTCGCGGCGGTAGTCTTCCACCTTGAGCGATTTATACAGCCCGGCCATCACGAAGAAGATCACAAAGCTGAACGGCAGGCCCATGATCACCGTGGTGTTCTGCAACGCCGAAATGCCGTTGGTCATCAGCATGCCGAGCGTCAGCAGGCCGATGGCGACGGACCAGAAGATGCGCAGCCAGTTCGGCGCGTCGCTGTTGATGTCCTTCAGCTTCGAGGTGAAGTTCCCCAGCACCAGCGCGCCGGAATCCGCCGAGGTGACGTAAAACAGCAGGCCGGTAATGGTCGCTACCGAGGCGCTAAAGGTAAACGCCGGATACTGCGCCAGCAGACTGTAGAAGCCGCGCTCCGGGTGCGCCATCGCTTCCTGGGCAAAGGTTGCGTTGCCGTGGATGATCTCGTGCAGAGCGCTGTTGCCGAAAATCGACAGCCACAGCAGGGTAAAGGTGAACGGGATGATCAGGGTGCCCATCACAAACTGACGAATGGTGCGCCCGCGGGAAATACGCGCCAGGAACAGGCCGACAAACGGCGACCATGCGACCCACCACGCCCAGAAGAACAGGGTCCAGTTGTTCATCCACTCCACCGGGCGGTCAAAGGCGAAGCTGTTCAGCGTCATGCCCATGAAGCGGTTCACGTAGTCCCCCACGTTCAGTACCAGAGCGTTGAGCAGGAACGACGTGTCGCCCATAAACAGCACGAACAGGATCAGGCCCAGCGCCAGCGCCACGTTTAGCTCAGAGAGCACGCGGATGCCCTTATCCACGCCGGAGGTCACCGAAATGGTGGCGATAATCACCGAGAGCGCAATCAGCGCCGCTTTCGCCGCCATCGAATCCGGGATATCAAACAGCACGCTCAGCCCGTAGTTGAGCTGGACCACGCCAATGCCGAGCGTCGTCGCGATGCCGAAGATGGTGCCAATGACCGCCGCGATATCGACGCTGTGGCCAATCGGGCCGTTAATTCTTTTCCCGAAAATTGGGTACAACGCGGAGCGGATGGTGAGGGGCAAATTATAACGATAGCTAAAGTATCCGAGCGCCATCCCCATCAGGGCATACATCGACCATCCTGTCAGGCCGTAGTGGAACAGCGTCCAGACCATCGCCTGTCGCGCGGCCTCCATCGTCTGCCCCGCCCCTTCCGGCGGCTGCATATACTGCGTGACCGGCTCGGCTACCGAGAAGAACATCAGGTCGATGCCGATGCCCGCGGCAAACAGCATTGCCGCCCAGCTCAGCAGGCTGAACTCGGGCTTGGACTGCTCTGGCCCAAGCTTCACCGAGCCGAAGCGCGAGCAGGCAATGCAGACCACGAAGACGATATAGAGCGTCGCCGCCAGCAGGTAGTACCAGCCGAAGGTCTTCGACACCCAGTTCAGGGTGCGGCCAATCCACTCGGCAGAAAAATCGCTAAAGAAAATGGTCGTCAGGGAAAACAACAAAATCAGCCCGGCGGACGTATAAAAAACGACCGGATTGATTTTGTCTTTTTCTCTGTCTTGTGAAAGGTCTGTCATCCAGTATCCCCACTGTTTTTGTAACTATTGAAATCCAAAATCGCAACAATTAAGACACATTTTATATTGAACGTCCAATCAAAAACCGCTTTAATAGATTACCAACGCTGATGAATGGAGTGGCAAAAATGCCCAAAGTGGGGATGCAGCCGATCCGGCGCAGGCAGCTTATCGACGCCACGCTGGAAGCAATTAATGAAGTGGGAATGCATGACGCAACCATCGCGCAGATCGCCCGTCGGGCGGGCGTGTCCACGGGGATCATCAGCCACTATTTCAAAGATAAAAACGGCCTGCTGGAAGCGACCATGCGCGACATCACCGGCCAGCTGCGCGACGCGGTATTAAGCCGCTTACGCGCCCTGCCGAACGGCAGCGCGGAGCAGCGTTTGCAGGCGATTGTCGGCGGCAATTTTGATGAAACCCAGGTCAGCGGCGCGGCGATGAAGGCCTGGCTGGCCTTCTGGGCGAGCAGCATGCATCAGCCGATGCTCTACCGTTTGCAGCAGGTCAGCAGCCGCCGGTTGCTCTCAAACCTGGTGTACGAGTTCCGCCGCGAGCTGCCGCGTGAACAGGCTGAAGAGGCGGGCTACGGGCTCGCCGCGCTGATTGACGGGCTGTGGCTGCGCGCCGCGCTGAGCGGCAAACCGCTGGACAAAACCCTCGCGCAATCGCTCACCAGCCACTTTATCAGCCAGCATTTACCGACCGAATAACCGAGGAGGAAGCATGTCCCGAATGGCAGAACAGCAGCTTTATATCAATGGTGGTTATACATCCGCCACCAGCGGTCGTACCTTCGAGACCATCAACCCGGCCAACGGTGAAGTTCTGGCGAGCGTGCAGGCCGCCGGGCGCGAAGACGTGGACCGCGCCGTAGAGAGCGCAACGCGCGGGCAAAAAATCTGGGCGGCGATGACCGCCATGGAGCGCTCGCGCATCCTGCGTCGCGCCGTCGATATCCTGCGCGAGCGCAACGACGCGCTGGCGAAGCTGGAGACCCTCGACACCGGTAAGGCGTTTTCTGAAACCTCGACCGTCGACATCGTCACCGGCGCGGACGTGCTGGAGTACTACGCGGGGCTGATCCCGGCGCTGGAAGGCAGCCAGATCCCGCTGCGCGACACCTCATTTGTCTACACGCGCCGCGAGCCGCTGGGCGTGGTGGCGGGCATCGGCGCGTGGAATTACCCGATCCAGATCGCTCTGTGGAAATCGGCCCCGGCGCTGGCGGCGGGCAACGCGATGATCTTCAAGCCGAGCGAAGTGACCCCGCTCACCGCCCTGAAACTGGCGGAAATCTACACCGAGGCGGGTCTCCCGGACGGCGTGTTTAACGTCCTGCCGGGCGTGGGCGCGGAAACCGGCCAGTACCTGACCGAGCATCCGGGCATCGCCAAAGTCTCCTTCACCGGCGGCGTCGCCAGCGGCAAAAAGGTGATGGCGAACGCCGCGGCCTCCTCCCTGAAGGAGGTGACGATGGAGCTGGGCGGCAAATCCCCGCTGATTGTGTTTGACGATGCGGATCTGGATCTCGCCGCAGACATCGCCATGATGGCCAACTTCTTCAGTTCCGGACAGGTGTGCACCAACGGCACCCGCGTGTTCGTGCCTGCAAAATATAAGGCCGCGTTTGAGCAGAAAATCGTTGAGCGCGTGGGCCGCATCCGCGCGGGCGATCTGTTCGATGAAAGCACCAACTTTGGCCCGATGGTCAGCTTCCCGCACCGCGACAGCGTGATGCGCTACATCGCCAAAGGTAAAGAGGAAGGCGCGCGCGTGCTGTGCGGCGGCGACGTGCTGAAGGGCGACGGGTTTGATAACGGCGCGTGGGTAGCCCCGACCGTGTTCACCGACTGCACCGACGAGATGACCATCGTGCGCGAAGAGATCTTCGGCCCGGTGATGTCCATCCTCACCTATGAAAGCGATGAAGAAGCCATTCGCCGCGCCAACGACACCGACTACGGTCTGGCGGCGGGCATCGTCACCGCCGATCTGAACCGCGCGCACGGCGCGATTCATCAGCTTGAAGCGGGCATCTGCTGGATCAACACCTGGGGTGAATCCGCCGCGGAGATGCCGGTTGGCGGCTACAAGCACTCCGGCATTGGCCGCGAGAACGGCGTAATGACGCTTCAGAGCTACACCCAGGTGAAGTCCATCCAGGTTGAGATGGGTAAATTCCAGTCCATATTTTAACCGGGAGGTTTATTTGCAATTTGACTATATCATTATCGGGGCCGGCTCTGCCGGCAACGTACTGGCTACACGACTGACTGAAGATCCGAACACCACCGTCCTGCTGCTTGAGGCGGGCGGGCCGGACTACCGCTTTGATTTCCGCACCCAGATGCCCGCCGCGCTGGCCTTCCCGCTCCAGGGCAAGCGCTACAACTGGGCGTATGAAACCGAGCCAGAGCCTTTCATGAACAACCGCCGCATGGAGTGCGGACGCGGAAAAGGGCTGGGCGGCTCGTCGCTGATCAACGGCATGTGCTACGTGCGCGGCAACGCGATGGATCTGGACAACTGGGCGAAAGCACCGGGTCTGGAGCACTGGAGCTACCTCAACTGTCTGCCCTACTACCGCAAGGCAGAGACCCGCGACGTGGGGCCGAACGACTACCACGGCGGCGACGGTCCGGTGAGCGTCACCACCTCTAAGCCGGGCGTGAACCCGCTGTTTGAAGCAATGGTGGAAGCAGGCGTGCAGGCGGGCTATCCGCGCACCGACGATCTCAACGGCTACCAGCAGGAAGGCTTTGGCCCGATGGACCGCACGGTCACGCCGCAGGGCCGACGCGCCAGCACCGCGCGCGGCTATCTGGACCAGGCAAAACCGCGTCCTAACCTGACCATCCGTACCCACGCCATGACCGATCACATTATTTTTGACGGCAAGCGCGCGGCGGGCGTTGAGTGGCTGGAAGGCGAAAGCACCATTCCGTCAAAAGCGACGGCGAATAAAGAAGTCCTCCTGTGTGCAGGCGCCATTGCGTCTCCGCAGATCCTCCAGCGTTCCGGCGTGGGCAACGCTGAGCTGCTGAAGCAGTTCGATATCCCGCTGGTGCATGATTTACCCGGCGTGGGGGAAAACTTGCAGGATCACCTGGAGATGTATCTCCAGTATGAATGTAAAGAGCCGGTTTCCCTCTACCCTGCCCTGCAATGGTGGAACCAGCCGAAGATTGGCGCGGAGTGGCTGTTTGGCGGCACCGGCGTAGGTGCGAGCAACCACTTCGAAGCGGGCGGGTTTATCCGCAGCCGCGAGGAGTTCGCGTGGCCGAACATTCAGTACCACTTCCTGCCGGTAGCGATTAACTACAACGGCTCGAACGCGGTGAAGGAACACGGCTTCCAGTGCCACGTCGGCTCCATGCGCTCCCCGAGCCGCGGGCACGTGCGCATTACATCTCGCGATCCGCACCAGCATCCGGCGATCCTGTTTAACTATATGTCCCACGAGCAGGACTGGCAGGAGTTCCGCGACGCGATTCGCATCACCCGCGAGATCATGCACCAGCCGGCGCTGGACAAATACCGCGGTCGTGAAATCAGCCCGGGCGTCGAATGCCAGACCGACGAACAGCTGGACGAGTTCGTGCGTAACCATGCTGAAACCGCCTTCCATCCGTGCGGCACCTGCAAAATGGGCTACGACGAGATGGCGGTGGTTGACGGTGAAGGTCGCGTTCACGGGCTGGAAGGATTACGCGTGGTGGATGCGTCGATCATGCCGCAGATTATTACCGGCAACCTGAACGCCACCACGATTATGATCGGTGAGAAAATTGCTGATGCCATTCGCGGGCGCGAGCCGCTGGCGAAGAGCACGGCGGCGTATTACGTGGCGAATGGCGCGCCGGTTCGCCGATAAGACATTCCCCCTCTCCCCGCCAGGGCGAGGGGGAAAGGATTTACCCTTCTGGCATCGCTCAGGTAATTCTCCGCGACCTATATCCATTACTTATTATTACGTTTTTTTACAGAACGACAAATTAGGTCAAATTATATCCAACCGAGTGAGCGTCCTCTGATTGCTCCCCTCAGCCATTCTCCGGCTGCCGTCCTTCAGGCCAGAGAAGGTGCGCTGGCTCACACAAATTAAACACTGAGTTTAATTTACAACTTATTGTTGATAATATTTTTCCCCCCCACCTGGGAAACCGGAGTATCTAAAAACAGGCATCTGAATGAATACCTATCTTTTTCTTTTATTATCAATCGCATCTGAAGTCATTGCGACGACGGCATTAAAACTATCCGACAGCTTCACCCGGTTGTGGCCCTCCGTCATCACGGTGATGTTTTACATCATTGCGTTCTGGTCATTAACCATCCCCATGAGAACAATCCCAACGGGAATTATTTATGCGGTGTGGTCAGGGGCCGGGATCGTACTGATTAGCCTGGCAGGATGGATTATTTATGGTCAAAAGCTGGATATGGCGGCCCTGACAGGAATAGGCCTTATTATTGCCGGCGTGATGGTGATAAATCTGTTTTCGAATTCAACAGGACACTGAGCGGCAGCTTTATCCCGTCAGGTATCACGTCGCCCGGTACACTTTATGATCAAAAATCTTTTAATCTGCTTCGTTGTGTTTCTCTTTCTGGTGTTAACGCTTGAAATTCTTTATATCGAAAAGCGTCATGTTAATTTTTTTCGCGATGGGGTAAGAAGCGTCGAGGAGGTGCTGTCTCTCTGGGATGAGCATTAATCAGACTCCCCCTATATCCTTCGCCTGCATCAACACCGTGAAGACGTTTTTGTGAAAATTTCAACGTAACGTTTTATTAATGTAAATTATTGCCGATATATTTGACAGAAGAATTAGTCGATGCATATCGGCGTTAATCCGATGGATAGGCAATATCTATTATGTACTCTTTACGGAGGTAGCTAAACTGCTTTCAAAGAGTATAATATTTGTTAAAAAGGTAAATGAGTGGAAACAACAAAATTATGGATTTCGTTAGGGACGATTGTCAGCCCTATTACTGGAACGTTTTTCACTAAAATAGTTACACAACATAATCATAAATATCTGCTCTGGTATAATGGCGACTATCTTATCAAGCCGGGAGATAACATTAAGGTTAGTAACAAAGGCTTTGTTATTTCCGGGCAACTACGTTCGGTGAACATTATTCAGATTGATAAATACAGCCCAACGCTCTGGCGGGTAATGCACAATATGTCCAGCTGTCCGGGAGACAGAGAACCTGAAAATCCATATTGTACGACCACAACCCGCTGCATTTTCAAGTCCTGCCCTCACGGCAAAACGCGTCATGCCCTTCAAAACCGCTGAGAATACGTTCCCCTGAGCCTCTTTCATCAGAGGCTTTTTTTTTACCTTAAATATTAATATCTTAATTTATCGCCGACCGCCTGATACGGCATAAAATCTGTGTGCTCACAACGCATTTATCAACTTTTTGTTGATAATTAAACACTATCGATATACTTTAAGGTCAGTGAGATTTTAAGCACGACATCTGACCATGCCAAACATAAAGGAACAACGATGAAATCAGATTACGCCAAACAGATTGAACTGATTTCCGGGCCGCTGGAAGCGGCAATGGAAGCGCTTGCAGGTACGTTGTCGGCGAATCATGAGATAGTCCTGCACAACCTCACCATGCCAGATCAGTCCGTGGTAAAAATCATCAACGGGCACGTCAGCGGCAGACAAGCGGGTGACAATCTTTTGTCAGGCCCTGAAAAAGACAAAGGATTTGCCCTGCTGCTTAAAAACAGCAAAGACAGCACCCCGGTCACGGTAAAAAATTATAAAACCGTCACGGCATCCGGACGGATCCTGAGCAGCGCCTCGACAATTTACTACAGCGAGGAAGGCGTACCGTTGATGGCCTTTTGCATCAATATCGATACCTCTCCTTACGAGCAAATGCGCAAGTGCCTGGACGCGATAACGGGCAGCCCGCTTGCCGATTCAGACCCGCAGGATATGAACCTGGGCGGCATCATCGAGCAGTCAATCCAGGAAATCATCGATAAACATTCGGTCCCGGGCAAAAAGGTTCAGAAAGCGCAGCGGCTTAAGATAGTCGCTGAAATGCACGCGAAAGGCATTTTCAAAATGCGGGGTGGCGTCCAGCACGCGGCACAGGCCCTGGGCGTGACGCGCTATACGGTTTATAACGATCTTGAGGTGATGGGTGAAAAATAACAGTCCCCGGCGCATTCCGTTTTACCAGGTTGACGCCTTCTCTGACGGTCCCTTTACGGGCAATCCCGCGGCCGTCTGCCTGCTGGACGCCTGGCCGGACGCGCATGTTCTCCAGCGTATCGCTACGGAAAACAATCTTTCCGAGACCGCGTTTGTGGTTAAGCAGGACGACGGTTTCGCGCTTCGCTGGTTCACCCCTGCGGTGGAAGTGGATCTTTGCGGCCATGCGACGCTTGCCGCTGCGAGCGTTCTCTTAAGCCGTGACCACGCCTCTGAAAGCGTGCGTTTTTTCACCCGCAGCGGCGAGCTGAACGTCACCTCGGATGGTGAGCAATACACGCTGGATTTCCCACAGGCGATCCCGTCCCGCATTACCGCTCCGGAAGGGTTGTTTGAGGCGCTAGGGCTGGAGGAAAACGCCGGAGAAACCTGGCAGGCGTCCGATCTCATCGTCGTCATTGATGATGAAGACAGGCTGGATGCGCTGAAGCCTGATTTTTCCGCGCTGGAAAGGTTTAACACGCGCGGCGTGGTGGTTACTGCCGCCTCACGCACCTTCGATTTTCGCTCCCGCTGGTTCGGCCCGCAGGTGGGAGTAAATGAAGATCCGGTGACGGGTTCTGCCCACACCTTTCTGGCACCGTTGTGGAGCGAAAAACTGTCGAAGAAGACGTTGCGCGCGCAACAGGGCGGGAGCCGTAAAGGCGAACTGATTTGCCATGTTAAGAACAACGGACGCGTCGAGCTCTCAGGCAAAGCGTGCCTGATGATTGAAGGAACCTTTATTCTGTAAGCACACGGACGTGCTGCGTAAACGTGGGTGAAAGGGTTCAGTCGGTTTACTGCTGCGAATTATCATAAACGCTTTATATTTTATTAAATAGCGTGAGGTCTATTCATGACGCCTTACGCTTAACCTGGCGCTCGGGAAAAATAAATAACGTTGTCATTACGCAGGTATATCATCCTGAACTGCTTTTTTGCTGTTTATTTGTCACTGGCACGCTATTACTGGCGTGGTCACGGCTTAGTCTAACGCTCGCAGGCTAAATGAGAGAAAATCATGTCAACGAAACCAGATGAAAGATCTAAAGCGGCCGTTACGCCCCTTGAACGTCGCGTTGTTATTGTGACGCTCCTGTTTATGGTTTTGATATATACAGTGTTACTGATATCTCCCTTTTTTATGAGGTGAATGTCAGTAACCTTATTCGGCCCCGGTGGTCTTTTTAATTACAGGCATTAAGATGAAAAATTTAGCAGCAGTAATGAGTCTGGCACTGATGACCCTGACGGTTACAGGGTGCTCCAGCGACTACGTATTACAAAAGAAAAATGGCGAAATGATTATTACCCACGGAAAGCCGGAAGTCGATGATGACAACGGTTTAATTACCTATGAGGACGTTGCGGGCAATGAACATGCTATCAACCGCGATCAAATTATCCAGATGATCGAGAAATAACGTTCGTGGGCAGAGCAGCCGCATTGCGCTCTGCCCGCGATACCGTTCTAACGAAATGCCTCTAGCCGCTTAATCTGATGCCCTTGCGCATCAAAATTCTCTGCTGCCAGCCACGCGCGCAGCGCCGCGTCCCTCTGCGGCCATTCGCCGTCAATAATAGAGAGCATGTCGCTGTCGCGGTTACGCCCCTTACGCACCAGCTTCTGGCGCAGACGTCCTTCCCAGACAAACCCCAGCCGCTCCGCCGCGTTGCGTGAGGCGGTGTTCATCGAATCGCACTTCCACTCCAGCCGACGGTATTTATGCTCGAAGGCATTTTTCAGCAGCAGCCACACCGCTTCGGTGCCAATGCGGGTGCCTTTCATTCTGCGCGACCAGGTCACATGGCCGATCTCCACCGAGCCCTGGAACCGCTCTATCGCCATGTAGCAGACCAGCCCCACGGCGCGCTCGGTGCGCAAATCAATCACGGCATAGGGCACCAGATCGTCATCCAGCACTTTGCCGAGCACCCAGTGCGCGGTGGCTTCCACGCTCATGGGCTGGTTGCTGGCAAGCCACGTCCAGTCGCTGTCGTCGCCCAGAGCATACGCTTCATACAGATCTGCGGAATGGCGATCGGCATCGAGCGGCTCCAGACGACAATACTGACCAACGAGCGCGGAGCGGGTCAGCGCGCGGGCGCATTTCCAGTCCGGGACGATATCGTTAACGGTTTGACCATGTTGATTGATTTCGGGCACGGCGATGACTCCCTGAAAGGTAAGGAGTGTGTTATAGCAGGTTAAAAAGCGGACGAAAAGAGAGGAAATGCATGCCGGGTAACGTGGAACCGCCACCCGGCATAAGTTTACTTCAGTAGTTTTACCGTGGCGTCGATGTCGATTTCATCTTCGGTAAAGATCATCGTCGTGTTCTGGAAGGTGGTGATCGCCAGCTTCTTCACCGTACGCATTTCGCCCGGCTTCTTGTCGGATTTTGGTTTGATGCTGTTCATCAGCAGCCCCACCGAGAGCACCGCGTTCTCTTTGTCGATTTTGGTCTCAACGGGCTCTTCCTCGCTGAATACCACGAAGGACTTGATCGAGGTGAGCTTCACGCGCTCGCCCGCGATATAGAGATGCTTGCTCTCCGGGATCACCTTCACCGCATACGCGGAAAGGCCTTTGGTGTTGGTGGTTGGCTCGAAGGTCACCGCCGCATCTTTTTTAATCAGATCAGGGTTGGCGACCTTAATCACATGAAAATAGCGGTTGTCGCCGTTTTCATCTTTGATAAATCCAAAGCCTTTATCTTTAAACCACGTTGTGATTGTACCGTTCATCGCTGTTACCGCCTGTCAGATCTCAAGACTAAAGTTTTGCAGCGCGCAGTGTAATCCACAATGGCTGAGGAGACAAAAAAAAGCCCCTGCACGGGAGCAGGGGAAAGTTCATGTCAGAGCTTATCATTATTTTTTAGTTAAACACCATCCCGCCGTCAATCAGCAGGGACTGGCCGGTCATGTAGTCGGAGTCTGGCCCCGCAAGGTAAGAGACGCACGCGGCCACGTCTTCCGGCTCGGACAAACGGCCAAGCGTGATGCGTTTGGCAAAGGTTTCTGTGCCATAGCCAAGCGGTTTACCCGCCGCCTCGGAGACCTGACGGTCAATTTCCGCCCACATCGGCGTTTTAACGATGCCCGGGCAGTAGGCGTTAACGGTGATCCCCAGCGGGGCGAGATCCCGCGCGGCCGTCTGGGTCAGGCCGCGTACCGCGAACTTGCTGGAACTGTATACCGCCAGCTCCGGGTTACCGGTATGCCCCGCCTGGGAGCAGGCGTTGATGATTTTTCCGCCGTGCCCTTCTTTGCGGAACGCGTCTATCGCGGCCTGAATGCCCCAGATCACCCCTTTCACGTTGATGTTGTAGACCTTGTCGACAATCTCCGGGGTGATGGATTCGATGGGGGTAGACGGCGCAACCCCGGCGTTATTGACGATGACGTTGAAGCCGCCCAGCTCGGTGCGGGCTTTCTCCACGGCCGCAAACACCTGCTCGCGGTCAGAGACGTCGACCTTCACGGCGACGGCCTTCCCGCCGCTGCGGGTGATTTCATCGGCTACCGCTTTCGCCGTTTCTTCGTTGTAATCGGCGATAGCGACGGCAAAACCATCCTTCACCAGACGAAGCGCGATCGCTTTGCCAATTCCCTGGCCGGAGCCGGTTACGAGAGCCACTTTTTGCATTTCTCTGTCCTTATGTTGATTCACAAAATCTGGCTGAGATGGAGCTGGCCCATCAGCAGCGGGTTATCGCTGTAGTCGACGGGAATGGCCACTACGGCCGGGCCATCGACATCCATTGCCGCACGCAGCGTCGGTTCGAGCGCGTCGGCGCTCTCGACGGCAAAACCTTTTGCGCCGAACGCGTCGGCATAGGCTTTGAAGTCGACCGGGCCGAACTCCACGCCGGAAAGACGCTGGTATTTTTTCTCTTCCTGGATCGCCACCATGTTGTAGGCGTTATCCACCCAGATGATGTGCAGCACGTTGGCGTTAAGGCGCACGGCGGTTTCCAGCTCCATGCTCGACTGCAAAAAGCCGCCGTCCCCGGAGACCGACACCACCTTGCGCCCCGGGTTGACCAGCCACGCGCCAATCGCCCACGGCAGCGCCACGCCCATGGTTTGCTGACCGTTGGAGATCATCACCTGACGCGCGCGGAAGCTGTAGAGGTAGCGGGCGATCCAGATGTGGAAGCTGCCCATATCGACGGTGAGCGTCACGTCGCTGTTCACGATGTCCTGCATGGCGCGGACGATGCGCAGCGGGTGCAGGGCAAACTGGTTAAGCGAGGCGCCGCGGCGGTCGAGGAGGTCCCGCTGATGCTGGCGATCGACCAGAATTTCTGACGCACGCTGGCTCAGCTCCAGCTTGCGATCGATCCGGTTAGCAAGCAGGTTCAGCGTGGCGGC
Organism: Enterobacter cloacae complex sp. P15RS; assembly: GCF_014895905.1. Classification (NCBI taxonomy): domain Bacteria; kingdom Pseudomonadati; phylum Pseudomonadota; class Gammaproteobacteria; order Enterobacterales; family Enterobacteriaceae; genus Enterobacter; species Enterobacter cloacae complex sp. P15RS. The sequence goes on from NZ_JADBQL010000014.1 coordinate 93,167, forward strand.
GATATCCCCTACCAGCTCCAGATCGGGAACATACCTGCGCTCCTCATAGGCGGGCAGCACGTCGATGTGCACGAGGGTGGCATCGCCGCTGTTCCACATGGCTGGCTCGTACTCCACCGGGCTGTAGCCGATGCAGATAATCAGATCCGCCAGATGCAGCAGCCGGTCGCCCGCCTGGTTGTTAAACAGGCCGACGCGTCCGGCAAAACGGGTGAAGTGCTCCTGATTCACCGCCCCGGCGGCCTGGTAGGTGCTGGTGACCGGGATACGGCTTTTCTCCAGCAGCTTGCGCAGCGCGGCGCTGTTGGCGGGCTGGCTGGCCATCAGGCCGAGTAAGATGACCGGGTTTTTGGCCTTTTCGATAAGCTTCGCCACGTCGTTAATGGCGGATTCCGGTGCCGGGCCCATCAGCGCGGGACCGCTCGCGGGCAAAATCGCTCCCGTGGTGGGCTGGTCGACAATATCCTGCGGCAGGCTGACAAACGCCCCGCCCGGCCTGCCGTGCTCGGCGGCGCGAAACGCGTTGGACACCACCTCGGCAATCGCGTCCGGGGAGTTCACTTCTACGGCGTATTTGGTCACCGGGCTGAACATCGCGACGGTGTCCATGCTCTGATGCACCAGCTTGGCTTTATCCGCCCGCTTCACCGCCCCGCCCAGCGCTACCACCGGGTCGCCTTCGCTGTTGGCGGTGGCGATGCCGGTGATCAGGTTCGAACAGCCCGGCCCGGAGGTGACCAGCGCCACCCCGGCTTTACCGGTCAACCGCCCCACTGCCGCCGCCATAAACGCCGCGTTGGCCTCGTGGCGTACGGGAATGATCTCGATGGAGGAGTCCAGCAGGGAGTCAAAAACCTTGTCGATTTTCGCCCCCGGTATCCCGAACACCTGCTTCACGCCCTGCGCTTCCAGCTGGCCGACAACCATATCGGCGCCGTGCGCCCACTGACGTGACTGTTTCTCACTGTTCACGGTAGTTCTCCTGTTAGTTTTCGACGGCGCGGATAGCCGCATCAAGGTTGCTGGGGTGCAGGTTGGCCTGTAAAAACGCGCTGTCGGCAGGCAGGTCAATCATCAGCTTGTGGATTTCACCGAAGGTGAGTACGCCGCTTTCCAGCTGGTAGTCGAGCAGATGGCCGCCGCCCTGTCGGTCGTCGGTGATGAAGTGTTCGTGATAGCCCGCCACGTTTATCCCCTGCATATGCTGCGGGGTACGGAACCCCACCAGCACACCCTCGCGCTGGTTAAAGCGGAACACCGGCTGGTCGTCCAGCACGTCGGTCATCGCCCGGTACGGCTGCGTCTGGCGCGGAACGGTGCGGGTGTGGGCATGGCGGAAGTTGCCGTCGATGCGCAGCGCGCAGAACAGGTTATCGGAGGGGATCTGCTGGTCGATCACGTCGTGGATCTGCTGACGGCTGACCGGCCCGTCAAAGGTTTTGCGGTACTGGGGCTGGAACCAGGTCATCACCGCGAACGGCGTTTTCTGCTCCGGCTTCGCGGCGCGGGCGCTGCCGTCGGCGCGCAGCTGATACACCTGGCTGCTGAAGGCAATCATTTCGCCGTCCAGCTCGTTAAAGGTGCCGAGGCCAAAATCACCGTGTGCCAGCAGGTCGGCGATGGTGGTCTCCCCTTCGTACACGCCGCTTAGCAGGGCGCTCATTAGCGATGTCTGATAGATCACGCTGTCAGGATGTTGAGCCGAGAACCCGCGCAGGGTCTCGCATAAACTCGCCTCACAGTCGCATGCAGATGAATGCATCATCATGCTCGTCCTCTTCAACTTTATTTATAAAGGTTAAATAAATGTTGACCCGATTCAGCAGAGAGTTCCAATATAGAATCCATGCTGGTTTGAGACGTTTTTGATATGGAACTTCGTTATCTGCGCTATTTTGTCGCGGTAGCACGCGAGCGACACTTCACCAGGGCGGCCAACGCGCTGGGTATTTCACAGCCTCCTCTGAGCCAGCAGATCAAACGGCTTGAGGAGGAAGTGGGCACGCCGCTGTTCAGGCGCCTGACGCGGGGCGTGGAGCTGACCGAAGCGGGAGAAGCCTTCTATGAGGACGCCTGTAAGATCCTGGCGCTGAGCGACGCCGCGCTGGAAAAAGCCCGGGGCATCGCGCGCGGGCTGAACGGCAGCCTGTCGATTGGCATTACCAGTTCGGATGCCTTTCATCCCAAAATCTTCGCCCTGATCCGCCAGTTTCAGGTGCAGAACATGGCGGTGCAGGTTCATCAGGTGGAAGCCAACATGTCGTCGCTGACCACGATGCTGGCGGAGGGTGAGCTGGATATCGCCTTTGTGCGCCTGCCGTGCGAAAGCAGCAAAGTGTTCGAATTAAAAATCCTCGACCGGGAGCCCATGGTGGTGGCGCTGCATCGCGATCATCCCCTGGCGACGTGCGGCGATCTGGCGCTGGAGGAACTTCGGGATACGCCGGTGGTGCTGTTCCCGCAGGAGGTCGCGCCGGGGCTGTACGACCGCGTTTACGGCAGCTGCGAGCGGGCCGGAATCGATATGCAGCACATGCTGCAATCTTCACAACTTTCCTCTTCCCTGAGCATGGTCTCCGCTGGCGGCGGGTTCGCGCTGGTGCCGAAATCCATGGCCGCTATTTCGCCGCCGAATGTCACCTACCATGCGCTGCGCTCACCGGAGCTTTATACCGATATCGCGCTCTGCTGGCGGCGCTTTGAACGTTCGCGAACGGTGAAGCGGTTTCTGGCGATGATGAGCGAGGGGTAGCTACGGTGCGGCTGTGCCCGGCGGCGCTGCGCTTGCGCGGGCCTACGGTTCGTGTCGCGGGTTGGTTGGCTTGTTCGCGGTTTTGTAGGCCGGGTAAGGCGTAGCCGCCACCCGGCAATGCCTTTCTGGAAGCCGCCTCGCAAACCCGCAAGCAACCTTATGTAATTCAGGGTTATCCCTTTTCATCCCTTCTTCGCGGTTTTAAAGTGCCTGCGTTGCGGCACATCCGTAACCGGGCGTAGGAACCCGTTAGCATGACAAAACATTTTTAGACCAAGAGGATGCTAAATGGCGACTACCCCTGAATTTTCCTACGCGCTTTCTGAGGAAAGTGCTGTTCATCAGCTCATCAACCACCCAATTTCCGATTCTGCGGATCTCTTCGAACTGGCCGATGCCTGCGCCGCTTACGTAAGCGTACTGGTGGAAACTTACGACGCAGTGACATTTGCCACGCTATGCGAGCGCCTACTGGCTACGCTGAAACGGCTGCGGGAATGCTGTGACTCGGCACTTCCGCCGTATCTGGTTGAACGGCTCATTGCGGGGGAAAAGATAGCCTCCTGCGTGCCGGAATGCTGGCAAGAAACGGCGCTACAGGTGGATTATGCCGTGGCGTTAACGCTGGCGGTAATGGGCGGGACGTTGCCTGCGAGCGTGGCGAAAGAACTCACCGGGCTGTTGCATGATATGGTCTGGCTGCTGGCGGAGTTTGTAAAAGAGCCTTATATAACGGCGCACTGAGGCGGGTGATGGGAGAACGTAATACTACTGGGTAATATGTAAACTCCCGGGCGGGCAGGTTTATCCCACGGAGAGCCTGTCAATTCTTAGTCCCATCACTGCTATAAAGGTTACGGTGGGGAGTAGTCAAAAATATACGAGACGGAAATCAGCTCACACGATAAAAATCTAGCTTTACACCATCAGATGTACGGCTTGCAGAACAGATAAAAATTGATGTCCTCAGCCATTCAAGTTCAGGCGAATCGACCTCAAAAACAGGCACCGTTTTAAAATAAATGTCAGAGGGTAAAATGTGATTGAAAAAACTCATGCCCTCGGTAAAAAGCAAATGTGTAAACTCTGCTGGCACTTTGCGTATACCGTTATTTTCAATATAAATTGTCCCTTCTGAGACCTTTAAAGCATACCTTGCAGAAAGTCGGCAGACTCCATTAGGCTCTATGATCTGACTATCAACACCACCAGGCAGAACCTCACCCGTTAGTCCCCCGGAAACTGTTCCACTCAAAATAGGTATTAACTGACGCTTTCCTGTCACAGGAGAGTTAGAAACAACGATCGGCCGATCGACAACAATATCAACACTGAAAGAAAATTCGAGTTTTGGCTCCATGAGATCCTCCTGAGACTTCACTCTATAGCAATAGCCACACACAAAATAGCGCAAAATGTGAATTGATTTCATCACATATTTAAATCATTAAGGTTGTTGAAAAAACAACTACAGTCACAACACCCCACAGGGAAACCGTGTTAAACCTTTTTCAAAAATCCAGGGCGGACAAGGTTATTACGATCCGGCCTATGCTTTAAAGCGCAGTTATGCTCAGAAAATCTTAAGACCGTCTGGGTTCAGGTCAGCAACATGGCGAAAAGCATGCGAGAATTCCGCTTATCTGAAGCAGCAGCGTGCAGCGCATAATGACGGGTGAAATGGCGAAAAATGCACTGTTACCCTTGTTAAATTGGGCAACCACCCTGTTCTCACCTATACAGAACTAAGCTCCCCCAATTATTTTGATGTTAGTAAAAGAAACTTTGTTGAATGCAATGAACTGTTTTGTGTAAAGCAGCGCACGGATAACCTTTTACAAAGGGCGGGTATACAACGGGAGCCCATACGTAATTCAAAGCGATTAACTAATCACTTATTCACCCTACGCGCGCGCATTCAATCATCATTCAATTAAAGATGATTATTAAAATATTATTAATACCCTGGCGTAATGATATCAGTCCGTGAAATGTTTACACTGCTGACTATATAGTTGCCTACGCCAGACAGCTGTGGCACAGGTATGGTCATTTTTCCTTTATATATGTTCAGTCCTGGATGTCGATCCAGGAGATTTTTAGAGGGTTACCGATATGGGGAAATAATGACCTCGCTCACATGCAGGTAACCTGCTGATTTGAATAGATTATTCTCCTAACCATGTTGCAAGATATTGTTCGGGGTTACCATTTGTTAATTTAGATTCATTTATGTTGCCAGAGTTTTAAGCGGATTTAACGCGCTGTTTTGACTATTCCTAAATCCACCTGGTTAGGATATGGCTTAACGCCTTTAATTGATAATCACAAGTCATTGAAAATTAAGATAATTTTTGGTTGTTTTTTATATAAATCCATAAAGAAACTTTAATTAGATAAATGTTCTGACGTTTAAATATTGTTAAAAAACAGAGAATGAAAGCAACATTTTATTATCATATAGATTTTTATCACTCAGGATTCAACATTCAAAGTTATAAATGTGTTGAATATTATTATTTTGGTATTTTATTTTGATAAACCTGTCTCATTGCCACCTTTTTTTTAATGAAATACTATTTTTCTCGTACCTGGTGAACAACAATTCATTGTAAAGATATGAAAAAAAGTGTCATGGATATGAGATGGATAGACCTCTAAGGAGTGGCCGTGCCCTTTTTCTCAGACGTTATTCTATATGGATATAATATTTTTCAAAATCTGGAGTACAGGCTTTCTACCAGAACGTT
>NZ_JADBQL010000015.1:0-33022 GCF_014895905.1 Enterobacter cloacae complex sp. P15RS
CTGGCGCAGGCGGGATACCGCACGCTGGCGCAGAAGCTGCAGCAGGACGCAAACGTCACGTTCCCCCCGGTACTGGTGACGATGCTGGACGGGCTGGAGGCGGAGCTGCGGTGCGGGGAAATCAGTGCTGCTAATCAGCAGTGGCTGGCGCAGTGTGGACTGACGGCGGAGCAGATGGCGCGACAGCTGGAGCAGGTGTACACGCCGCTGCGTAAACTGCACCTGTACCACTGCGACCACCGGGGGCTGCCGCTGGCGCTGATATGCCATGACGGGCGTGTCGCGTGGCAGGCGGAGTATGATGAATGGGGGGACGTGCTGCGGGAGGATAACCCGGACGGGCTGGAACAGCTTCTCCGCCTGCCGGGTCAGCAGTACGATGCGGAGACAGGGCTCTGTTATAACCGGCACCGGTATTACGACCCGGCGCAGGGAAGGTATATCACGCAGGATCCGATAGGGTTGGCGGGGGGATGGAATCCTTACATTTATCCAATGAATCCTGCTACAGAAATAGATCCTCTTGGGTTAATAAATATAGGTAAAGATATAAAAGGCGCTTCTGGCGTCACTTCTGTTCATGCTAATCCAGGCCCTGAAGCAACAAGTTTTCGCCCAGATCACTCACCAAACCATATTCATTTAGGTAAAAATGATGGGCCACGAGTAAGTACCGATGATTGGAAGCCTTTATCGCAAGCTGACGCAGCAAAAATGTCTAAAGAACAGAATGCTTTTTGTAAAAAAATAACGGATGATGCAAAAAAACTGTTGTCTGAAAGACAAAGGCAGGTATTTAGATACGGAAGGCTTTTAGGAATCCTTGGTGATTACTTTTCTGTTCGGGATGTAGCGGGTGAGATGTGTCAACGAGGTGATTTAATTTCTTGTCAAATATATGAAAATATGGGTGGGGATCTAACCCCGCCAGCTATATAGGAGTACGGAATGAATAAGCATGAATTTCTTGAAAAAATGAATTTTCCAATTGAGTGGGAAATTTATGATATGTATCCAGATGAACTTTATCTTTGGCAATTTAAACATTATCAAGAAGGAGATGAGCAGGGATCTGAACATGATCGAAATGGCGCTTTTCATTGGTGGCTAAAACGCAATCCAAATAAGAAGGAGATAGCATTGTTAATAAAATTAACTTATTTAGATCCGGATCAACTTATGGCCAATGATGTTAGAAGTTATATTCGCCTCGTCAAAAACTATGATTCTGATTTAGGGTGAAATGTGTATAACTCCTGAATAACTTGCTTTTCTTCCATGATATATTGGAAAGCGTGGCTCTTTAATTCGTTTTGAATCGGTGAGCGTGTGCTTTATTTCCTATGAAAAAACATCAAATGATTGAAGTTTAATAAAGAAAAATTTAAAGTTGAACGAAATAAGGCAAGATAATTTAGCGAAGGTTGGGTATATGGTTCTGCTTCCCTTGCGGCTGTATCGGCAGCTCCCTATCTTTTCAGACCCTTAGCAATATAAGGAGACTTATCCGATGGAAATAACGCCTTAAATCAAAGACGAAATGTCGGAGATTTTAATTTTTGGTGACACTGATATCGAAACGAATGTGGGGTTTTGACAGAAGGCCGTGGTCTGCTGGCAACCCCAGGTATAAGTGTCGCCGGGTGCTCCATGAGTAATATAATTTAAGAAACCGCTCCGACAGACGAAATTATTTTCTCAAAATTTTCTTTACTATAACCGGATTTGCCACAGCGAAAGGATTAGTAGAAAATGAAGAAAGAAAAGGGTTCTGATAAAATAAAAAATCACTTAACCTGCTATATGATATTATTTATATGTTTTTTATAAATGTCAGATGATAGTAAATCTAGAGGTACCTCTATTTTTTTGAATTCGATTTACAATACTCGTTTTTGAGGTTTTTTTATGGTCGCTAGGACGTGAAACGTCTCAGACCGGTGTAATTATCGGGAGGATTTACGTCGCTGCGTAAAATTCATCTGTACCACTGTGACCACCAAGGATTGCCGCTGATGCAGCTTCTCCGCCTGCCTGGTCAGCAGCACGATGCAGAGACGAGGCGGTATTATAGATATTACGCTCCGGTGGCGAGGGGTTATACGAAGCAGGATCCAGTGGGCATATGGAGTATAAAAGTCACATATTTATCCGCCGATCTCTGAACACTCTCAAGATGAATGGCCCCGGAATACCACCGGTTACAGCTGTTTCGGTATTCCAGAGCACATATTCACTTCTGCCCGTAATAAGCATTGGGTCCGTGCTTACGCATGAAATGCTTGTTCATCAGGTAATCATCAATGCCCTGAAGCTGCGGGTTAATGCCGCGCGCAATCCACGCCATTCGAGCCACTTCTTCCATGACCACCGCGTTATGCACGGCGTCATGCGCATCTTTACCCCACGAGAACGGACCATGCTGGTACACCACAATCCCCGGCGTGTGCAGTGGTTCCGTCTCACCCAGCGTTTCGATAATGACCCTGCCGGTGTTGAGTTCGTACTCACCTTCGACTTCAGCCTGCGTTAACGCGCGCGTGCAGGGAATATCACCGAAGAAGTAGTCCGCATGGGTTGTGCCCAGCGCCGGAATTGCCAGCCCAGCCTGCGCCCAGGCGGTCGCGTGCGTGGAGTGGGTGTGAACAACGCCCCCCAGAGACGGATAACGCTGGTACAGCGCCAGATGGGTTGCCGTATCTGAAGAAGGACGCCATTTGCCCTCAACGACGTGTCCTTCGAGGTCAACCACCACCATATCTTCAGCGCGCATGGCATCATAGGCTACGCCGCTCGGCTTAATCACCACCCGCCCCTGCTCGCGATCGATGGCGCTCACGTTGCCCCAGGTGAACGTCACCAGGCCATAGCGCGGCAGATCCATATTGGCCTCAAAGACCTGCTGTTTTAGCTTAAGCATGTTCCGCCTCCAGCAGGCCTGCCCGCGCCATACGTTCGCGCACCCAGTCCCTGGCTTTCGCCACTTCTGCCGCCGGGTCGTCCGCAGTTTCACTCCACATCTCAATCAGATAAGGCCCACAATAGCCGGTCTGTTTGAGCGTCTGGAAGCACCGTTCGAAATCCACCACCCCGGTGCCGAACGGCACGTTTTTAAACACGCCGGGACGGGTATCTTTGACGTGCACCGCCACGATATGCCCGATGCCCGCCTGAAGCTCCATCTGTACGTCGTTATCCCATGCCGACAGGTTGCCGATATCCGGATACAGCTGGAACCACGGGTTGTTCAGGTAGTGTGCATAGCCCAGCGCCTTGCTGATGGAGTTCATCAACGGGTAGTCCATGATCTCCATCGCCAGCGTCACCTGCGCGCGGCTTGCCATCTCAACGCTCTCTTTCAGGCCGTCCCGGAAACGACGGCGCGTTTCATCGTTGGCGTCCTGATAGTAAACGTCGTAACCCGCCAGCTGGATCACGCGGATGCCGACATCCTGCGCAAAACGAATGGCTTTGCGCATGATCTCCAGCCCCTCAGCGCGCACGGCATCGTCTTCACTGCCAAGCGGAAAACGACGGTGCGCGCTCAGGCACATGGATGGCACCCGCACGCCGGTTTCGGCAATGGCGCTCACCAGCGCCAGACGCTGCTCGCGGGTCCAGTCCAGGCGAGAAAGGCGCTCGTCCGTCTCATCCACCGACATTTCGACAAAATCAAAACCCAGCTGCTTCGCCAGCTGTAACCGCTCCAGCCAGCACTCCCCCGCAGGGAGTGCCTTTTCATAGATGCCAAGCGGGACCTGTTTTGACAACATACCCGCTCCTTAGCCCCAAAGCTGAGCGATGGAGCGTTTGAACTGACGCGCCGCTTCCACCGGAGATGCCGCGTCGCGAATGCTGCGGCCGGCAATAAAGACGTGGATTGGAATACCCTTGAACAGCGGCAGATCTTCCAGCGCCAGGCCACCGGTAACGGTGACTTTGAAGCCCATATCGGCCAGGCGTTTGATCGCGCTGATATCGGCTTCGCCCCACGCCACGCCTGCGGCCTGCGCATCGCGGCTGCGGTGATACACCACCTGCTGAATACCCGCGTCGCGCCACGCCTGCGCCTGCTCCCAGGTCCAGAAACCGGTCAGCTCTATCTGCACGTCGCCGTTAAATTCTTTTGCCACATCCAGGGCACCTTTCGCGGTGTTGATATCCGCACAGCAAATCACGGTGACCCAGTCAGCGTTGGCTTCGAAGCACATGCGAGAGAGAATTTTGCCCGCATCGGCGATTTTGGCATCTGCGAGCACGATTTTATGCGGGTAGAGCGCTTTCAGGTCGCGAACCGCGCGAACGCCCTCGCCTACGCACAGAATGGTGCCCACTTCGATGATGTCGACTTCTTCCGCAATCAGGCGGGTGGTTTCGTAGGCGTGAGACAGCGTCTGGTTATCCAGCGCGACCTGCAACATTGGTAATGACATATTCAATTCCCTCTTAAACTGCCGCCGCAGTGGCGTGATCAATTAAATCCAGTACTTCCTGCGCGGTACGGCAGGCACGTAAACGGTCGAAATTGGCTTCGTCCTCAAACAGATTGACGATTTGCATGATCCCCACCTCCTGGTGGGTGTTGGCATCGACAGCCGCCATGGTGATGAGGATATCGACCGGGTCGTTATCTTCGTGGTTGAACACCAGCGGCGTTTTCAGCGTCACCAGCGCAAAACCGGTTTTCCTGACGCCCTCTTCAGGACGTCCATGCGGCATGGCCAGCCCCGGGGCAATCACAAAATAGGGGCCGTGCTGCGCCACGCCGTCCAGAATGGCCTGGTAATAACGCGGCTCGACAACGTCCGCCTTAACCAGCAGATCCACGCTCAGCTTCACCGCGTCCTGCCAGGTGCTGGCGTCGGCTTGTAGAAGGATGGAGTTATTCTCTGCCAGCGAATCACGTAGTTTCATGTGGCGTCCTTACTTCACGTCCTGTGGGAAGTGTTCTTTGATCACGTCCAGCAGTTTTGGTCCAAAATCCGCAGGCGACAGCATGTTGCGCACGCCTACCACGTATTTGTTACCCGAGACGCTAATCTCACCGGCAATGTGCGTTGAGGCGATGATGATGTCCGCGCCGTTCAGTTCACTTTTGTATTCACCCACTGCGCAGCTGTTCACCGTGTGGTCAATGTTTGACTGGGTTAAAAACTGGTCCACTTTCATTTTCATGATCATGGAGCTTCCTTGCCCATTGCCACACACAGCCAGGATACGTACGGTCATAGTCGAAACTCCTTAGTGAGCAGAAACTTCTGCTGTTTGTTTTTCCGCATCTTCTTCAGCCCGCAGCGAACGGCCAGCGAAGAACATATAAGTCAGTGCAATCAGGATGATCACGGCCATAAAGACCAGCCCGACGGAGGCAAAGCCCTGCATCATCGGCGGTGCCAGAATTGACCAGTCCGCCATGCCCATCCAGGCGCTCATGCCGGTGAGCTTGACCGCCCACACGCAGCCGAAGATTTCAACCATGCCCATCACCAGGCAGATCTTGAGCGCGGCGCGCCATCCGCCGAAGTGGTTCGCAAACACGCCGATGGTGGCGTTGGAGAAGAACATCGGGATAAAGCCGGGAATAATCAGGATGGAGGAGCCACAGCCCACCAGGATGCCGACCGCAATCAGCTGGCCGATGGTGCCCCACATAAAGCCCCAGACCACGGCGTTAGGCGCAAAGCTATAGATAGCCGCACAGTCAATCGCCAGTACCGCGCCAGGGATCAGGCGCTGGGAGATACCGTTGAACGCCTCAGAGAGTTCGGCAACGAACATGCGCACGCCCTGGGTGATGATGAAAATGGCCACGGCGAAAGAGAAGCCGGTTTGCAGGATATAGACCGTCCAGTGGGTTTTACCCGCCATGGCCTGCACCACGTCAATGCCGAAGGAGAGCAGAATGGCACCGAAGAAAAGGGTCATCACAATCGCCGTTGAGACGATGTTGTCGTGGAAGATATTCAACCAGCCAGGCAGTTTGAGGTCTTCGACACTCTCCTCTTTTTTGCCCAGATAAGGCGCAACTTTGTAGGCAATCCAGGAGGCGAACTGCTGCTGGTGACCGATGGAAAAGCCGCAGCCGTCCGTGACGTCCTGCGTGGGCTTGTACATCATGTTGGAGGTGATGCCCCAGTAAAGCGAGACCAGCACTGCCGTGCAGATGACCGTGGTCCACATTGGGTAGCCGAAGATATAGAGAGAAACGGCAATCAGCCCCGCCTGCTGGAACATGATGTGTCCGGTAAGCATGATGGTTCGAATGCCGGTGATGCGACGCAGGAGCACGTAAATGATGTTCAGCGCCAGCGCGAGCAGTACCGCATACCCAACCCAGCTGTACGCATCACCCATGCGATCGATAGTGGCCATCATGGACGCGTAAGTGTCAGAGATGGCGCCGTTAATGCCGTACACCTCGGACATTTTGGCAACGACCGGCTTAAACGTGCTGGTCAGAATGCCAGACCCCGCCTGCAACAGCATAAAACCAATGATGGTTTTGATGGTGCCTTTGATAATCACGCTGACGCTTTTGCGCAGCAGGATGTAACCCAGGCACGTCACGATACCCAGCAACAGCGGGGCGTTGGTCATTACCTGATTAAAGAACACGGTAAAGACGTTGTAGAGGATCTCCATAACTCTCTCCAGAAAGTGAGAACACAAGGGGTAATCCTTGTGTGGTTGGTGCCATCACTCTATTAATCACAAATAATCATCACAAGATTGCATTTGATTATTTGTGACGGATCACGCAATTTATTTCCATAGCTTTAGTAATGATTTACACCACCGATGAAGCACAGCATATTAATTCTTAAAATTCATCATGTTAATGATATATAGCGGTTATCTTAACAACGAACAGAGGGTTTTTCTGTGATGTGACGAGGGGAATTTTCCGCACACCAGCCATTGCAAATCGATGCAAACAGTGCCAGCATTAATCACAACAAATCACATAATGATTATTTTTGATTAAAAGCAGGAGTCAAACGATGAGTAAAGTGGAAACCATCACCCGTGAATCATGGATCCTGAGCACCTTTCCAGAGTGGGGTAGCTGGCTGAACGAAGAGATCGAGCAGGAACAGGTTGCTCCTGGCACCTTTGCGATGTGGTGGCTGGGCTGCACCGGCATCTGGCTGAAGTCAGAAGGCGGCGCCAACATTTGCGTCGATTTCTGGTGCGGCACCGGCAAGCAGAGCCACGGCAATCCGCTGATGAAAAAAGGCCACCAGATGCAGCGTATGGCCGGGGTGGAAAAACTTCAGCCGAACCTGCGCACCACGCCTTTTGTGCTTGATCCTTTTGCCATTCGCCAGATCGACGCCGTGCTCTCTACCCACGATCACAACGATCACATTGACGTAAACGTGGCGGCCGCGGTGATGCAAAACTGCGCGGACGACGTACCGTTCATCGGGCCGCAGACCTGCGTGGATTTGTGGATCGGCTGGGGCGTACCAAAAGAGCGCTGCATCGTGATGAAGCCGGGCGACGTGGTGAAAATCAAAGACATTGAAATTCACGCGCTGGATGCTTTTGACCGCACCGCGCTGATTACCCTGCCTGCCGACCAGAAAGCCGCAGGCGTACTGCCAGACGGGATGGACGAGCGCGCGGTGAACTACCTGTTCAAAACGCCTGGCGGCTCCCTGTATCACAGCGGAGATTCCCACTACTCTAACTACTACGCGAAGCACGGCAACGAGCATCAGATTGACGTGGCGCTCGGCTCCTACGGGGAAAACCCGCGCGGTATTACGGACAAAATGACCAGCGCGGATATGCTGCGCATGGCGGAAGCGCTGAACACCAAAGTGGTGATCCCGTTCCATCACGATATCTGGTCAAACTTCCAGGCCGATCCGCAAGAGATCCGCGTCCTGTGGGAGATGAAAAAAGACCGCCTCAAGTATGGCTTCAAGCCGTTCATCTGGCAGGTTGGCGGCAAATTCACCTGGCCGCTGGATAAAGACAATCTTGAGTACCACTACCCGCGTGGCTTCGATGATTGCTTTACTATTGAGCCAGACCTGCCGTTTAAATCCTTCCTCTGATTGTGAAGCCCAGTCGCCAGACCCTGCGTCTGGCGATGTCATTTTTATTTTAGTAATTTCACGCTATTTCAAATATTATCTTTTCAAATCAATTCTTATCGGAATAGCTCATGACGGAAGCGCAACGGCATCAAATTTTACTGGAACTCCTGGCGCAAACAGGGTTTATCACCGTCGAGAAAGTGATCGAACGTTTAGGGATCTCCCCCGCTACCGCGCGGCGGGATATCAACAAGCTGGATGAGAGCGGCAAGCTGAAAAAAGTCCGCAACGGCGCAGAGGCCATCAGCCAGCAGCGTCCACGCTGGACGCCAATGAACATCCACCAGGCGCAGAATCACGATGAAAAGGTGCGGATTGCCCGAGCGGCGTCACAGCTGGTGAATCCCGGCGAGAGCGTGGTGATCAACTGCGGCTCGACGGCGTTTCTGCTGGGCCGCGAGATGTGCGGCAAGCCGGTGCAAATCATTACCAACTACCTGCCGCTGGCCAACTATCTCATTGACCAGGAACATGAAAGCGTGGTGATCATGGGCGGCCAGTACAACAAGAGCCAGTCCATTACCCTTAGCCCGCAGGACAGTGAAAATAGCCTTTATGCCGGGCACTGGATGTTTACCAGCGGCAAGGGTCTGACGGCGGATGGCCTGTATAAAACCGATATGCTCACCGCAATGGCGGAACAAAACATGCTTAACGTGGTAGGCAAGCTGGTGGTGCTGGTCGACAGCAGCAAGGTCGGTGAACGCGCCGGCATGCTTTTCAGCCGCGCCGAGCAAATCAGCATGGTGATCACCGGCAAAAACGCCAACCCTGAGATCCTCAGCAAGCTTGAGGATCAGGGTGTTAAGGTGCTCCGCGTTTAAAGATGCTGGCGGAAAAACGCCACCGTCGCCTCCAGTGCTGCCGGGGTAATGCGGTGCCGGACGCCGGCTCCCCACTGGCAGGTCAGATTGCTGTCCAGCCCTTCGCGCTGTAGCGCCTGTTGCAGACGGAACGTTTCACCGGGCGGTACAACGTCGTCGGCATCTCCATGCCAGAGCAGCAGCGGACGATCGGCCAGCCGCGAAAGCGCGTGGCTGACGTCCCATTCAGACAACAGAGCCTCAATCTCCTGAGGTGCCTGCGGCGGAAACAGCGTCTTTGCCAGTGACGTAAAGTAGCCCGACCCCATCAGGCAAGCCACGGACGCTACCTCAGGATGCCTGGCCATGATCCCCAGCGCCGTCATTCCCCCCATTGATGCGCCTGCGACCGCCAGCCGTTTCCCCTCCACCAGCCCCGCCTGTAAGAGCGCGTCACGCAGCCCGGCGAACTCGGCCAGATTGCCGTGCAGCGTTTGCCAGAACAGCCCCAGCCGCGCCTGCTCATCGCCGTTAAAGCGTGCACCATGGTTCGGGGCATCAGGCATGACGACGCGAAAGCCGGCCTGCGCCAGCGCGACGGCAAAATAGCTGTAGACCAGCTTCGAGGAGAGAAAGCCATGATAGAAAACCACCGCCGGCAGCGGTTGTTCACTATTACCTGCCGGAAAAGCATGGAGGATTTCATGGTCATTCAGGCGGCGCGTTTCAATTTCAATCATTGTCGATCCTGTGCTGATGAATGATTCATAATGTTGAGAGCTGGATTACGGTTTCACGATATTTTCATTCGAAATCTACGTTCCAGATAACACTTCGGGAACATTCCCCCAAAACTAAATTCGCAGACAACTACACTATGGCTATCAGGAAAAGAGACAGGGCTATGCGCAGGCTTACCGCTTTATTGCTGGTCACACTGCTCGGCGGATGTTCCGTATTGCAGGGTACGCCAGAACCGGCACCGCCGGTTACCGATCGTCCCCAGGAAATTCGTCGTAATCAGACGGAAGGATTACAACGCCTGGGAACCGTATCCGCGATGGTTCGCGGTTCACCGGATGATGCAGAAGACGCAATTGAAGCGCAGGCCGTTGCCGCAAAAGCAGATTATTACGTCATCATTATGATTGATGAAACCATTATTACGGGACAGTGGTACGCGCAGGGAATTTTGTACCGTAAGTAGGCATCATCATTTGAACGACCTTTACACTGCTTTTCGTCCGTAGACATTTTCCTGTCCACAATAAACTGCATGCCAGCAACAATGGAAATGCGTTTATTCGCGAAGGATTGCCCGGCGGATACCGGAGACACGTGAAAAGGAGCTGACGATGAAACGAACCCTTGCTTTAACGACGCTATTACTTTCAGCAGGCCTGCTGAGCACCACGGCGCAGTCAGCCGAATTTGCCAGCGCGGATTGCGTCACGGGCCTGAACGAGATTGGTCAGATCTCCGTTAACAATATAACGGGGAGTCCGCAAGACGTGGAACGTGTCGTCGCCCTGAAGGCCGATGAACAGGGTGCCTCCTGGTATCGCATCGTCCAGATGCAAGAAGATCACCATGTTAATCTCTGGCGCGTACAGGCCATTCTTTATGCATAATCCCTTCCGATAAAAGCCACTTAATTTTAGTGGCTTTTCACTTTTGCAAATTTTTTATCTCTCCAGAAACGCAATAAAAACAACCTCGTAACATTCAGTTGCAGTAAAAAGATAAACGTTCTCTCCGCTCTGCCGTTGAACAGCCATACCTTTTCAATGATGAGCAATTTATGATCACTTTTTTCCGTCGGGCAGGTCTGGGCACGAAGCTATCGCTGCTTACAGGTGCAAGTGTCGCCACGCTTTTTTTGCTGTTCACTTTCCTGTTGAGCCACAACGCCAGCCAGCAGCTTGAAGATCTTGCGGTTGAAGACCTGCATAACCAGTCTACCGGCATGGTGGATATGGTAGAGATGTTCAACACCAGCCTGAGCGAAGAGGTCGAGAGCTATACCCGTCTGTTCACCACCTTTTTGCCACAGCCACTGAACAGCGACAGCAGCCAGAGCCGGACCATTAACGGCCTTACCGTTCCTCTGCTGAAGGGCGGTGAAACGGAGTTGCATGAAAACAATACGCTTTCTGATGACTTCCTGAGCCGAACGGGCGCTATCTCGACGCTGTTTGTCCGCAGCGGTAACGATTTTATTCGCGTGGCGACGTCGCTGCGCAAAGAGAACGGCGACCGCGCAATCGGAACCGTTCTGGATACCACCAGCCCGGCATTTGCCGCCGTCACGAAAGGGGAAGTCTATCGTGGACTCGCTCTACTGTTTGGCAAGCGCTACATCACGCAATATCAGCCTGTTAAGAATGCGGAAGGCCAGGTTATCGGTATTATCTTTGTCGGCGTGGACATCACCCATTCGTGGAACGTCATGCGCGAGAAAATCCTTAACCGTCGACTGGGCGAAAGCGGTCATTTCTACGTGCTGGACCGCAGCAGCGGTAAAACGCGCGGACAGTACCTGTTCCACGCCAGCGAAGAGGGCAAACTGCCCGCCTGGGACGCCGCGACGCAGCAGCAGCTTTTGAGTGACAAACCCGGGACGCTGGAACGCGTGAGTGCGGATGGCCGTACGCTCAAAGTCGCCTACACGCCGCTGGCGGGCTGGAACTGGACCATCGTGGGTGAAGTGGACAAAGCCGTACTGCTTTCAAGCGTCACCACCCTGCGCGATCGCTTCCTGATGGCGGGCGTGGTGTTATCCGCGCTCTTCGCGGGCCTGTTCGTTATCCTCATTCGCCGGATGCTGACCCGCCCGCTGCGCGCGGTAATCGAGCTTGCCCGGCAGTATGCCGCAGGCGATCTGCGTGCCAGCCTGCCGGTCACGCGACAGGATGAAGTCGGCCAGCTGGTTGACGCCATTAACGGCATCGGCGGCGGTCTGCAAAAAATTGTCTTGCAGGTCCGCGAGGCCGCAGGCGAGATCCATCTGGGGACTAACGCGCTGGCTTCAGACACCGGCGAGATCTCTGAACAGATCAACAAGCAGGCCAGCAGCGTTGAGGAGACCTCCGCCAGCATGGAGCAGTTAGCCGCGACCGTGCAGCAAAACGCCGCTAACATGGAACAAACGCAGCAGCTGGTGGGTGAAACCTCGCGCGCGGTGCATCAGGGTGGAGAGACGGTGACCCACGCGGTATCCACCATGGATGATATTCGCGACGCATCAAAACGCATTGAAGACATCACCCGCGTGATTGAGTCCATCGCTTTCCAGACCAATATTCTGGCGCTCAATGCGGCGGTAGAAGCGGCGCGGGCGGGCGAACACGGCAAAGGTTTCGCCGTAGTGGCGCAGGAAGTGCGCGCCCTGGCGGCACGCAGCGCCAACGCGGTTAAAGAGATTGAACAGCTGATTGGCGACACGCTGAACAAGGTAAGCGAAGGCCACGCGCTGTCTGAAAAAACGCGCCTGGCGATGGACTCCATCATTGTTCATATCGATAACATCAGCCAGCTTGTCACCGAGATCAATCACGCGTCCCGCGAGCAGTCTGCGGGTATTCGCCAGGTGAATCTGGCGATGACGCACATCGGTGAGGCATCGCATATTAATGCCGATCGTATCTCACGCAGCGAGCAGACGGCACAGACGCTGCGCGAGAAGGGGTCGCACCTCACCCGGCTGGTGAGCCTGTTCCAGCTGAAGGCTTAACCGACCCGGCCCGTGGCGCGCAGCAGCAGGTCGTTTTGCACCTGCTCGCTCATCAGCGTGCCGCCCCGGGCATCCAGCATCATGCGGCACCACGCCTGCGCTACGGGCGGCGATGCGTGCCGCAGCATCTGGCTTCCGGCGCCTAGTAAAAAGAGCTGCTGCGCGATCTCCCTGCCCTGCGCTTCCTGTGGTTTGCGTAGCTTCTGCTGTAGCTGCCGCCAGCTGCGATCGAAGTGCCTGTCCTGGCCTTTTACCTGCGCAAAATCATCGGCGAGCAGGTCGAGAATGCCTGGCTGCTTCGCCAGCACGCGCAGGACATCCAGGCACATAATATTGCCAGAGCCTTCCCAGATGCTGTTAACGGGCATTTCACGGTACAACCGCGGAAGCTCACTCTCTTCGCAATAGCCTGCGCCACCCAGCACCTCCATTGCCTCTGCCACAAACGGTATGCCCGCTTTGCAGACGCTGTATTTTGCCGCCGGCGTGAAAAGCCGCGCCCACGCGGCTTCCTGCGGATCGGTACGGTTGTCCCACGCCCGGGCGAGTCGGAACAGCAGCGCCGTCTGCCCTTCCAGTACCAGCGCCATCCGGCTTAGCACCTCGCGCATTAACGGCTGGTCGATCAGATTCTTGCCGAAGGTCTGCCGCTGATGGGCATGATAAAGCGCCACCGAGAGCGCACGACGCATCAGTCCGTGGCTGCCAAGCGCGCAGTCGACGCGCGTCAGCCCGCCCATCTTCAGAATTTGCCGGACGCCTTCTCCCTCTTCGCCCAGCAGCCAGCCGGAAGCATCGAGAAACTCAGCCTCACTGCTGGCATTCGAGCGGTTGCCGAGCTTGTCCTTCAGACGCTCCAGACGCACCGCGTTGCGCTGTCCGTCGGGCAAGAAACGCGGGACAAAAAAGCAGGACAACCCGCCTTTCGCCTGCGCCAGTACCAGATGCGCATCGCTCTGCGGTACGGAGAAAAACCATTTGTGCCCCACCAGCCAGTAACTGCCATCGCTGCATTTTTTTGCTCTGGTGGTGTTGCTGAGCACGTCCGAACCGCCCTGCTTTTCCGTCATCCCCATGCCGATCAGCAGGCCGCGCTTTTGCGCGCCCGGGGCGAGATGGGGATCGTAACGATCGCTCATCAGCGGGGTTAACCAGTCCTGAAAGGGGTTGGGCAGCAACTGTTGCAGCAGCGGCGTGGCGGCAAAGGTCATGGTTACCGGGCATAGCGTTCCCGCCTCCACCTGGGCATGCAGCACGAAACGCGCGGCCCGGGCGACGAACGATCCTTTTCGCGCCGCCTCTTCCCACGCCAGGTTGTGTACCCGGTTGGCGCAAAGCCCCTGCATCAGAAGATGCCATGCCGGATGAAAGCGGACGTCATCCAGCCGCGCTCCCGTGGCGTCATATCGCAGCAGTTCCGGCGGGTTAACGTTCGCCAGCCTGCCCAGCTCCAGCGACTCCGCCGTGCCCAACTGCTGTCCGATGCTGGCAAGAAGATCCAGATCCCACTCCGCCCCTTCACGCACTACCGCATCGCGCAGGGCGCAATCAGAGAGGAAAAGGTTGCTGTTCGATAGCGGTGCAGGTTGATTAAAAACGGTATGCGTCTGCCAGTGCATGCTGTCTCCCTCCTTTCATTGGCAATAAAGGTAAGTATGGACAGAGGGCAAACACGCTGCATGGGAGAGGAGTCACACGATGGCGATCGTGTTGATATCATCCGTGAAATAGCTCACAGAACATAAGAATAAACTATTTCATTACTTCGCTAATGCTGAATAATTTATTCTTACCCCGTTTTTGTGAGGATCGTTATGCAACAGGATGCGCACAAGCGTGCATTAATTGCAGGCTCCATCGGCAACTTCATTGAGTGGTATGAATTTGCGGTTTACGGTTTTCTGGCAACCGTCATTGCCAGAAACTTCTTCCAGCTTGAAGGGGAAGCGGAGCTGACCAGCCTGATCCTCACCTGGGCCTCGTTCGCCATCGCCTTTTTCTTCCGCCCGCTGGGTGCGGTGGTCTTTGGCCGCATTGGCGACAGGATTGGCCGCAAGCCGACGCTGATTATTGTGCTGATACTGATGACGCTCGCCACCGCCGCTATTGGCATTGTGCCGGTCTACGCCAGTATCGGCATTGCTGCGCCGCTGATCGTTACGCTCCTGCGTATTCTGCAAGGACTGTTCGCGGGCGGAGAGTACGGCGGTGCGGTTTCGTTGATGACAGAGTTCGCCCCGCGCGGCAAGCGCGGCCTTTACGGGGCATGGCAGTCCTTCACCGTGGCGCTCGGGCTGTTAGCGGGCGCAGGCATTGTCGCGCTGCTCTCTGCCCTCCTCACGCCTGAAGCCCTGCACGACTGGGGCTGGCGCATTCCGTTCTTCCTGGCGTTGCCGATGGGTGCGGTCGCGCTATGGCTGCGGGTGAGCATGGAAGAGACGCCGAGCTTTGTGCAGCAACGAGAAAAACCGGTTATGACTCAGGCCAGCACCGCCGCCACGTTCAAAACCATTCTGATGGGCATTGGCCGGGTGATGGTCTGGTCTGCGGCGGGGTATACCTATCTGGTGATTATGCCGACCTATCTGCAATCTGCGCTGCACACCGGTTTTAACCAGGCGCTGCTGATTGCGGTGATTTCTAACATTGGATTTGCGCTTACTATCATTCCGTCGGGCATGCTGAGCGACAGGATCGGGCGGCGAACGGTGATGATTATCGCCACCGTGCTCCTGCTGATCCTCGCCCTGCCGCTGCTGAAAATTTTGCAGGCAGAATCGAGTACGCTGGCAGTTAAAGCGATGGTGGTACTGATTGCGGGCGGTCTGGTGGGGATGCTGGCAGGGCCGGGACCGGCAATGCTGTCTGAGATGTTCCCCACGCGCGTGCGCTATACGGGGCTGGGGCTGGCCTATTCGTTATCGAACGCGATTTTTTCGGGCTGTGCGGGGTTAATCATTACCGGGCTGATTAAGCAGACGGGCAACCTGGACATTCCGGCCTACTACGTGATGGCAACGGCGGTGGTGAGTATTTTCGCGCTGATGACGCTGAGGAAGGATGACCATTTGCGGTCGTTAGAGGAGTGAGGTAAATGCCCGGTGGCGCTGCGCTTACCGGGCCTACGGTACCGTGCCTTTGTAGGCCGGGTAAGGCGAAGCCGCCACCCGGCATAACAGGCTATCCGCGCTGGCGCACCGCTTCAAACAGGCAGATGCCCGTTGCAACGGAAACGTTCAGGGATGACACGCTGCCCGCCATCGGAATGCTGATCAGCTCGTCGCAGTGCTCGCGGGTCAGGCGACGCATGCCTTCACCTTCTGCCCCCATCACCAGCGCCATGCGGCCGGTCATTTTGCTCTGATACAGGGTGTGATCCGCTTCACCGGCCGTGCCGACGATCCAGATATTCTCTTCCTGCAACAGACGCATGGTGCGCGCCAGGTTAGTCACGCGGATCAGCGGAACGTTTTCCGCCGCGCCGCAGGCCACTTTTTTAGCGGTAGCGTTAAGCTGCGCGGAACGATCTCTTGGCACAATCACCGCATGCACGCCTGCTGCATCGGCGCTACGCAGGCACGCGCCCAGGTTGTGCGGGTCGGTTACGCCATCAAGGATCAGGAAGAACGGGTTATCCAGCTCAGCGATCAGATCCGGCAGATCGTTCTCCTGATACTGACGGCCCGGCTTCACGCGCGCGATAATGCCCTGGTGCACCGCACCTTCGCTTTTCTCGTCCAGATACTGGCGGTTCGCCAGCTGGATCACGACGCCCTGCGCTTCCAGCGCGTGGATCAGCGGCATCAGACGTTTGTCCTCGCGCCCTTTCAGAATAAAGACTTCCTGAAAACGCTCCGGTGCGCGCTCCAGCAGGGCCTGCACCGCGTGGATGCCGTAAATCATTTCACTCATTGATGGTTCTCGTAATAAATATTTCCCCTCTCCCGTTGGGGAGAGGGTCAGGGTGAGGGGAAATTACTCCGCCTGCTGTTTCTTCGCCGCGCGCTTCGCTTTGGTCGCGGCCGCTATTTTCTGGGTTTTAGTCGACGGCTTTTTCGCTTTTCGGGCGTCTTTTTTTGCCGCCTTGGGCTTCTGCTTCTTTTCGCCACGGAAGGCGCTGTCTGGCTCAAAGTTTACTCTTTTACCTGCCTGACGTCGCTTGCCGCCCGCTTTACCGTTGCCGCCTTTTTTCGCTTTCTCACGCTCGGTTTTGCCGACGTTACGCGGAGCACGCTCGCTGGAGATGAGGCTGAAGTCGATCTTACGGTCGTCCATATTTACGGCTTCAACCTTCACTTCCACCCGATCGCCCAGACGGTAGGTCTGGCCGCCGGATTCGCCGATCAGACGTTGACCGACCTGATCGAAGCGGTAGTAATCATTATCGAGGCTGGAAACGTGCACCAGGCCGTCGATAAACAGCTCATCCAGACGCACGAAGAAACCAAAGCCGGTGACGCTGGCAATCACGCCTTTAAAGACGTTACCAACCTGATCCAGCATAAAGTCACACTTCAGCCAGTCCGCCACGTCGCGCGTCGCTTCATCCGCACGGCGCTCGGTCATGGAACAGTGCTGACCCAGTTGCAGCATCTCTTCCATGGAGTAGTGATACCCACCGGTTTCAGTCGTGTTGCCTTTATGGCCCTGCTCATGCGCCAGCAGATACTTGATCGCACGGTGCAGTGACAGATCCGGATAACGGCGGATCGGCGAGGTAAAGTGCGCGTAAGACTGCAACGCCAGACCGAAGTGGCCCCGATTTTCCGGATCGTAAATCGCCTGCTTCATGGAGCGCAGCAGCATGGTTTGCAGCATTTCCGCGTCAGGACGATCGCTGATGGATTCCAGCAGCTCGGCGTAATCGCGTGGCTCAGGCTTATTACCGCCAGGCAGCTCCAGGCCGAGCTCAGCCAGCACGGAGCGGAATGAGGTCACGGCTTCCGTGGTTGGCTTGTCGTGGATACGGAACAGCGCAGGCTCTTTGGCTTTCTCAACGAAACGGGCCGCCGAGATGTTCGCCAGGATCATACACTCTTCAATCAGCTTGTGGGCATCGTTACGTTGGGTCTGCTCGATACGCTCGATGCGACGCTCGGCGTTAAAGATGAACTTGGCCTCTTCACTCTCAAACGAGATCCCACCGCGCTCTTCGCGCGCCTGATCCAGCGTTTTGTAGAGGTTGTGCAGTTCTTCAATGTGTTTGACCAGCGGCGCGTACTGTTCGCGCAGATCCTGATCGCCCTGCAACATATGCCAGACCTTAGTGTAGGTCAGGCGCGCATGGGAGCTCATCACCGCTTCGTAGAACTTGTAGCCCGTCAGTCGACCTTTGCTGGAGATGGTCATTTCGCAGACCATACACAGGCGGTCCACCTGCGGGTTGAGGGAACAGAGGCCGTTAGAAAGCACTTCTGGCAGCATCGGTACCACCTGCGACGGGAAGTACACCGACGTACCGCGGCTGCGCGCTTCGTTATCCAGCGGCGTGTGTGGACGCACGTAATAGCTTACGTCAGCGATAGCCACCCACAGACGCCAGCCACCACCGCGTTTTTTCTCACAGTACACGGCGTCATCGAAGTCGCGGGCGTCTTCACCATCAATGGTGACCAGCGGCAGGGAGCGCAGATCGACGCGGCCAACTTTGGACTCTTCCGGCACTTCTTCACGCAGGTTTTCAATCTGATCTTCAACCGCTTTCGGCCAGACGTATGGAATTTCATGGGTACGCAGCGCCATATCGACGGCCATGCCGGTGCCCATGTTATCGCCCAGCACTTCGACGATTTTACCCACCGCTTTGGTGCGACGGGTTGGGCGCTGGGTGAGTTCTACCACCACCACAAAGCCCATGCGCGCGCCCATCACCTCTTCAGGTGGGATCAGAATATCGAAGCTCAGACGGCTGTCGTCCGGCACCACAAAGCCGACGCCCGCATCGGTAAAATAGCGGCCCACAATCTGGCTGGTTTTTGGCACCAGCACGCGCACCACGCGCGCTTCGCGGCGGCCTTTACGGTCAGCACCCAGCGGCTGCGCCAGGATCTGGTCGCCGTGGATACACATCTTCATCTGTTCAGATGAGAGGTACAGATCGTCTTTACGGCCTTCCACGCGCAGGAAGCCAAAGCCGTCGCGGTGACCAATAACGGTGCCTTTCAGCAGGTCGAGGCGTTCCGGCAGCGCGTAGCACTGGCGGCGGGTAAAGACCAGCTGGCCGTCGCGCTCCATGGCGCGCAGGCGGCGGCGAAGGGCTTCAATTTGCTCTTCACCTTCAATGTTTAATTCAACGGCAAGTTCTTCACGATTGGCGGGTTTTTCGCGTTTTGTTAAGTGTTCAATGATGAACTCGCGGCTGGGGATAGGATTCGCGTATTTTTCGGCTTCGCGTTCCTGGAAAGGATCTTGTGACATGTCGGTTCCTCCGTTGTCAGCTCCGGTGGAAATTTTCTTCATTCCACCAGCAATAATTTATAAAGCGGTTGATTCTCTTCAACCAAATCGGCCAGCGTGTAGTTATCCAGTTCCATGAGAAAACTTTGCACGGCCTTTGAAAGCGCCTGTTTCAAGCGGCAAGCGGGCGTAATGTGGCAGAACGCGCTGCTACAGTTCACCAGAGATAGTGGCTCCAGTTCACGTACCACATCGCCAATACGGATACTCTGTGCCGGTTTACCGAGACGGATCCCTCCATTCTTCCCGCGGACGGCAGCAACGTATCCGGCACGACTAAGTTGATTGATTATTTTGACCATATGATTACGGGACACACCGTATACCTCTGTGACTTCAGAGATACTGGTCATCTTCCCATCGGGTAACGACGCCATATAAATCAGCGCGCGTAAGCCGTAATCGGTGAAACTTGTTAACTGCACATCAACCTCAGGAAAAAGGGAAAACGCGGTCAAACCGCAGAGATATTCATTAATGATGATAAACCAGCCAGATAGTTAGCGGCTAATTTATTTGACAGACGGGGCGAAAAAGCGGAGATCCAGGAGCGGTCGCCGGATGGCGCTGCGCTTATCCGGCCTACGGGTCTCCCCGCAGGCCAGCAGTCACGAAGATTATGCGTCGAACGGGTCGCGCAGGATCATCGTTTCAGTACGATCCGGGCCGGTAGAAATAATATCGATCGGCACTTCGGTCAGTTCTTCAATACGCTTGATGTAGTCCAGCGCAGCTTTTGGCAGGCCGCTACGCTCTTTCACACCGAAGGTGGTCTCAGACCAGCCCGGCATGGTTTCGTAGATTGGCTCAATGCCTTCCCAGTCGTCAGCGGCCAGCGGCGTGGTGGTCACTTCGCGGCCATCCGGCATACGGTAGCCTACGCAGATTTTCACTTCTTTCAGGCCGTCCAGTACGTCCAGCTTGGTCAGGCAGAAGCCAGACAGGGAGTTGATCTGCACGGCGCGACGCACAGCAACCGCGTCCAGCCAGCCGGTACGACGACGACGACCGGTGGTCGCGCCAAACTCGTTACCCTGCTTGCACAGGAACTCGCCGGTTTCATCAAACAGCTCGGTCGGGAATGGACCCGCACCCACGCGAGTGGAGTACGCTTTGATGATGCCCAGAACGTAATCCACATAACGTGGGCCCAGGCCGGAGCCGGTTGCCACGCCACCCGCGGTGGTGTTAGAGGACGTTACGTACGGATAGGTACCGTGGTCGATGTCCAGCAGCGTACCCTGCGCACCTTCAAACATGACGAAATCGCCACGCTTGCGCGCCTGGTCCAGCAGATCGGACACATCAACAACCATACCGGTCAGAATGTCTGCGATCGCCATGACGTCATCCAGCACTTTCTGGTAGTCAACAGCGTCAGCTTTGTAGAAGTTCACCAGCTGGAAGTTGTGATATTCCATCACTTCTTTCAGTTTTTCAGCGAAGGTCGCTTTGTCGAAGAGGTCGCCCACGCGCAGACCGCGACGTGCAACTTTGTCTTCGTAAGCCGGGCCGATACCACGACCGGTGGTGCCGATGGCTTTCGCGCCGCGCGCTTTTTCACGCGCTACGTCCAGCGCCACGTGATAGTCCAGGATCAGCGGGCAGGCTTCGGAGAGCAGCAGACGCTCACGAACAGGGATACCACGGTCTTCCAGACCTTTCATCTCTTTCATCAGCGCAGCGGGAGACAGCACAACGCCGTTACCGATGATGCTGGTGACGTTTTCGCGAAGAATGCCTGATGGAATAAGATGGAGGACGGTTTTTTCACCGTTGATTACGAGAGTATGGCCTGCGTTGTGACCGCCCTGGTAGCGTACAACATATTTAGCCCGTTCAGTCAGAAGATCGACAATCTTCCCTTTACCTTCGTCACCCCATTGGGTGCCCAGTACGACGACGTTGTTACCCATTTTTTTCAAAATCACCGTTTGCTTAAAAATGGATTCTACCATCGCTTTTTCAGATATACAGCACTTTTTGACCCTAAAATATGCCAATTACGGTTAGTTTTTGATCAGCCAATCGTTTTCCTCAACATGTAGTAGATAACGATACCGGCAACCACAAGACCGCCGCCGAAACGACGCAAAATAGTGTCCGGCAGTTGGCTCATTGTCGCGATCATCCGACGCCAGGCGCGCGGATAGAGCATAGGGCCGAGGCCTTCCAGCACCAAAACCAGAGCCAGCGCGAGCCAGATCGTAGAATTCATTTTTCATCCTCATAAAAGAAAACCACCGCTCCGTGAAGAGCGGTGGTTTGAATACTCAAACGAGCCTGAGTTTATCGCGTTGCGTTGGCCGGCGTCTTCATATAACGGAAGAAATCGCTGTCCGGGCTGAGCACCATCACATCCTGGTTGCTCTTGAAGCTATTCTCGTAAGCACGCAGGCTACGGATGAAGGCGTAGAAGTCTGGATCCTGGCTGAATGCATCGGCAAACAGCTTCGCCGCTTCGGCATCACCTTCACCGCGCAGGATACGACCCTGACGCTCAGATTCCGCGAGCGTCTTGGTGACTTCATAGTCCGCTGCCGCGCGCAGTTTTTCCGCTTCTTCCTGACCCTGTGAACGGTGACGACGGGCTACCGCTTCACGCTCGGCGCGCATACGGTTGTAGATCGCCTCGGACACTTCCGCTGGCAGGTTGATCTGCTTGATACGCACGTCAACCACTTCGATACCCAGTGCCGCCATACTGTTCGGGTTGATCACCGGCACTTTACCGTTGGTTTCAGCCTGAACGCGTTCAGCCGCTTTGGCAATCGCATCATCCGCCGCCGGGGTTTCGACTTCATCTTCAGTGCCCGCAGAACCGGAGTTCAGCGCATCACGCACTTCCAGCGTCAGACGACCGCGAGAGTCTGTCACGATGTCTTTCACATCCAGACGACCAATCTCAGAACGCAGACGGTCAGAGAACTTACGCTTCAGCAGCACTTCTGCCTGAGAAACGTCACCACCGCCCGTTGCCAGGAAGTAGCGGCTGAAATCGCTGATGCGCCATTTGATGTAGGAATCAACGATCAGGTCTTTTTTCTCTTTGGTCACGAAACGGTCGGCCTGGTTATCCATGGTCTGGATACGCGCATCGAGCGTTTTCACTGACTGAATGAACGGGATCTTGAAGTGCAGACCCGGCTCATAAATCACCGGACGCTTGTCACCGTCACGCACGACGCTGCTGAACTGGAACTTGATCCCACGCTCGCCCTCTTTCACCACAAAGATTGAGGTGTAGAGCACGACCAGTGCGATGATGATGATCGCAATAACTGACTTACGCATCCTTATTCCCCCTGACGCTGGTAGTCGTTACGCTGCGCGTTAGCGCGGCGTTGGTCCATAATGTCACCATCGTTCGAAGAAGGCGTTGTGTTCGCGCTGGTGCTGCCAGACGAGGCTGGCGGCAGACGCAGCAGGTTGTTCGCACCGCTGTTGTCTTTCGCTGCCGGTGCAGAACCGCCTTTCAGCATCTGATCCAGCGGCAGAACCATCAGGTTTCCGCCCTTGCTGTCATTAACCAGCACTTTGCGGGTGTGGCTCAGCACTTTTTCCATGGTCTCGATATAGAGACGCTCACGGGTAATTTCCGGAGCCGCTTTATATTCCGGCAGGATGCGCGCGAAGCGAGCCACTTCACCCTGAGCTTCCAGGATGGTCTGGGTCTTATACGCGCGCGCTTCTTCCAGAATACGCTGCGCCTGACCGTTAGCACGCGGCTGAACTTCGTTGGTGTACGCTTCCGCTTCACGGATATACTGCTGTTCGTTTTCACGTGCGGCAATCGCATCGTCAAACGCGGCCTTCACCTCTTCCGGCGGACGTGCAGCCTGGAAGTTGACGTCCAGCAGAGTAATACCCATGTTGTACGGACGGATGGTCTCTTCCAGCTCGCGCTGGGTATCGCTACGAATAACGGTACGACCTTCGGTCAGAATACGGTCCATGGTGTATTTACCGATCACACCGCGCAGGGCGCTGTCGGTCGCCTGACGCAGGCTGTCATCCGCGCTGGTCACGCTAAACAGATAACGTTCTGGATCGGTCACGCGGTACTGCACGTTCATTTCAACGCGCACCACGTTCTCGTCAGACGTCAGCATCACGCCGGAGGCAGCCAGTTCACGGACGGACTCCACGTTAACCGCGGTCACGTCATCAATGAAGGTCGGCTTCCAGTTCAGGCCCGGCTCAACCAGATGGCTGAACTTACCGAAACGGGTTACCACGCCGCGTTCTGCTTCTTTAATGGTGTAGAACCCGCTGGCTGCCCAGATGATTACCACCGCAGCGGCGACAATGCCCACCACGCGGCCACCCATCGGCGGGCGCGGACTCTGAGTGGAATTACCACCCGAGCCAGAACCTTTTCCTCCGCCAAGGCCACCAAGCTTTTTGCTCAGTTTGCGGAAGATATCATCCAGATCCGGCGGCCCCTGCTCGCGACCACCTTTGTTGCCATTTCCCCCAGAGTTGCCGCCTTGATTATTGCTGCTTCCCCACGGGTCGCGGTCTTGTCCGTTATTACCGGGCTGATTCCACGCCATGTATATGCTCCATATTTGTTATGCAAGGGCGAATTTTTCAGGCTTCCCCTTTCTGATCAGACGATATAGTCCGCCAGCGCAGGTTCTTGTTTACAGAGGCGACGCCAGTCAACGATCGGCATACGCACCTGCATCCCCACGCTGCCGTCATCCTCCATCCACTCTTTTTCTATCGCCTGAAGCTGATAAAACCGGCTGCGCAGCCTGCCTTCCTGTGGCGGCAGTCGCAGCGTGTGCTGAGCTACCTCACCGGAAAGACGTTCTGTCAAAGCCTGGAAAAGCAGTGGCACACCAATCCCGGCCTGAGCAGACAGCCAGACCCGAATCGGTTTGTTCTCTTCATCTCGGTCGATACGCGGCTCGAAATCGTCCAGCATATCGATCTTGTTCATCACCAACAGGGTGGGAATTTCGTGGGCGTCGATCTCTTCGAGCACCACGTTCACCGCGTCGATGTTTTCCTGCACGCGTACGTCAGCCGCATCAATCACGTGCAGCAGCAGGGTCGCCTGACGCGTCTCCTGCAACGTCGCTTTAAACGCCGCAACCAGATCGTGCGGCAGATGGCGGATAAACCCGACGGTATCCGCCAGCACCGTTTCACCGACGTCTGCAACGTCAATACGGCGCAGCGTTGGGTCCAGGGTCGCAAACAGCTGGTCTGCGGCATACACCTGGGCCTCGGTTATCTGGTTAAACAGGGTGGATTTACCGGCGTTGGTATAGCCCACCAGCGACACCGTTGGAATGTCGGCTTTGGTTCGCGCCCGACGCCCCTGCTCGCGCTGTTTCTCTACACGTTCCAGACGTGAAAGGATCTGGGTAATACGCCCACGCAGTAAACGGCGGTCGGTTTCGAGCTGGGTTTCACCCGGGCCGCGCAAACCAATCCCGCCTTTTTGTCTTTCAAGGTGTGTCCAGCCACGCACCAGACGCGTCGCCAGATGGCGCAACTGCGCCAGTTCAACCTGCAACTTACCCTCGTGGGTACGCGCACGCTGAGCAAAAATATCTAAGATCAACCCCGTGCGATCGATAACACGGCATTCGCAGAGAGCTTCCAGGTTACGTTCCTGAGCCGGAGACAGCGCATGATCAAACAGCACAACAGATGCGCCGGTTGCTTTTACGGCATCCGCAATTTCTACTGCTTTACCTTCACCAACAAAATACTTCGGGTGCGGCGCTTTACGGCTACCGGTAATCACCTGCATTGCTTCGACACCGGCGGAAGAGACCAGAGATTCAAACTCCTGGAGGTCTTCCATATCTTTGTCTTGCGAAAAATAGATGTGTACCAGCACCGCCTGCTCACCGGCGTCATAACGGTCAAACAAGCGTAAACCTCTCTAAAAAGATCAGCGGGGAACGCAGGATCCCTGGCTCCCCGTGTGGAAAACAGCCCAAAACCTTATTCGGTTTCTTCGCTGTCCTGCGCAGGAGCAGATGAACCCTGCGCGTTGCTGCCATGATGGTAGTTACTGCCAGTGCCGCCGCCAGCGTTATTGCTGTGATGAGATACCGGACGAGACGGAACAACAGTAGAAATCGCGTGCTTGTAGACCATCTGGC
The DNA here is from genome assembly GCF_014895905.1 of Enterobacter cloacae complex sp. P15RS. Lineage (NCBI taxonomy): Bacteria > Pseudomonadati > Pseudomonadota > Gammaproteobacteria > Enterobacterales > Enterobacteriaceae > Enterobacter > Enterobacter cloacae complex sp. P15RS. The sequence goes on from NZ_JADBQL010000015.1 coordinate 25,229, forward strand.
TGACCGTGTTTTTCAACAGGATCACGAACTGATCGAAAGACTCAATCTGACCTTGCAGCTTAATACCATTCACCAAATAAATAGAAACTGGAACACGTTCCCGACGCAATGCGTTCAGGAACGGATCTTGTAAAGATTGCCCCTTAGCCATTCTATCTTTTCCTTATATGCTTGTTTTGTACTTAGAACCTTGCGATTCTGAAAAATTGCGCACGATACGGCTTAATTGTACACATTCAGTCAGCGATATCACCAATAACCTCAATCACTTCGTTTAACGCCTGTTGTGGTTTTTCACTGTCTAACCAGTGAACGCCCTCCCAACCGCGCAACCAGGTGATCTGGCGCTTCGCTAACTGTCTCGTGGCGCAAACACCTCGATAAACCATTTCATCGTATGAAATCTCACCTTCAAGATACGACCACATCTGGCGGTATCCCACACAACGAATGGAAGGCATGTCCGTATGCAAATCTCCACGGGCAAAAAGCGCCCGCACTTCTGCTTCAAAATCTGAAGCCAACATCTGATGAAAACGCTGCTCAATTCGTTGATGGAGCAGTTCACGGCTCGCCGGGGCGATGGCGAACTGATGCACCTGATACGGCAGAGCGTCTCCTGACGTTTGCGTCAGTTCCGTTAAAGTTTTACCCGAAATGAAAAAAACTTCCAGTGCCCGGGAAAGCCTTTGCGGATCGTTTGGGTGGATCCGCGCTGCGGCAACCGGGTCAATCTCTTCCAGTTGCTTGTGCAAAACGTCCCACCCCTGCTCAGCCGCCTGCTGCTCAATCTTCGCTCTTACTTCCGGATCGGCCGATGGCAGAGGTGATAACCCCTCCAGCAGCGCCTTGAAGTAGAGCATCGTGCCGCCCACCAGCAGCGGTATGCGTCCCGCAGCGGTAATCTCGGCCATCTCGGCCAGGGCGTCGCGGCGAAAATCTGCTGCGGAATACGCCTGTGCCGGGTCGAGAATATCCAGTAAACGGTGCGGCGCCGCACGCAGTTCGTCTGCGTTGGGCTTCGCCGTGCCGATGTCCATCCCTCGGTAAATGAGGGCTGAATCAACGCTAATCAACTCTACTGGCAAAACTTTACGTAACTCAATGGCTAACGCCGTTTTGCCGGAGGCCGTTGGACCCATTAAAAAAATCGCCTTTGGCAGGCTCGCCTTACTTACGTCAGTCATGTTTCAGGGCGGTCATCGCCGTTTGTAAATCAACAGGTTGTAACAAACCACCCGGCGGCGCTTTCACCAGCTGCGGGCAGAGGCGTTCTACCTCCGCCAGCACGGTAATCGCCTGCGCCATACTCCACGGTGAATGTTCGCTGGCCAAATGGCGGGCGATCCACTGCGCGGTGTCGGCGGCATCAAACGTCGTTTGCTGCGCCAGGTAGCCTATCAGTTCAGGAATCAAGTTTTGTAAATTTTGTTGGCGTAAGGGTAAAGGCACTGCGCGAATTGTCACATGCTGCGCGTCCAGTACGATTTCTATCCCCATTTCAGCCAGCTGAGACTGTACGCGCCGCAAAACCCCTGTTTCTTCAGGGGATACTTTCAGGCGCACGGGGATCAGCAGCGGCTGCGCGCAGGCGGCATTGACCCCCGGGGTTAGCTGCGCCTGTTTGAGCCAGCGCTCCGCCACGGAAAGCGCCAGCAGCAGCAGTTTGCCCTCGCGTTCAAGCAGCGCCATGTCGGGAGCAACAATGGTCAGTACCCGACCAAAACTCTGGCTATGTCCTTCCAGCGAAGGCGTTGAAACTGTAATGTGCTCTTTATGCTCAACGGACGGGGTATCCAGCAGCTTGCGGTATAGCGCCCCCTGCTGTTTTTGATAGCCCGGCTGGGCGTTGGGATAGTTAGCGCCGGTCGGTCGCGGCGCGTTGCCCGTCGAGGCTAAACGCGGCGCAGCCGGCTCGCGCGCTACCGCCGGTTCGGCAAAATGGTTACGTCCCGCCGCCACGCGGTTTTCCGGCAACGGACGCGGCGCGGGTGCTACTTCTGCCAGCGGCAACGCCGGCTCGCCCCGCTGCTGCAATACCGCAGCAACGCCCTGATAGATAAAATCGTGCACCAGACGCGACTGGTGGAAGCGCACCTCATGCTTGGCGGGGTGTACGTTCACGTCGACCTGATGCGGGTCGATCTCCAGATAAAGCACAAAGGCGGGCTGCTGATCGGCGCCGAGCTTGTCTTCGCAGGCCTGGCGAATGGCGTGGTTAATCAGGCGGTCGCGCATCATGCGGCCGTTGACGTAGCAATATTGGATCTCAGCAAAGGCGGCGCTGCTGGCGTTCGGATCGGCAACCCAACCGCGAAGAGCCAGATCGCCATGCTGCCACTCAATGGCCAGCGCTTTTTCCAGGAACGGAGTGCCGCAGATAGCGCCCAGCCGACGCTCTTTTTGCCCGCCTTCCGCCACCGCGCGATACTGGCGCATCACCTTGCCGTTATGGCTAAGGTTGATCGTGACATCAAAGCGCGCCAGCGCGATGCGGCGGATGATCTCGTCGATATGTCCGAATTCGGTCTTCTCGGTTCGCATAAACTTGCGGCGAGCGGGCGTGTTATAGAAGAGATCCAGCACTTCCAGCGTGGTGCCGACCGGGTGCGCCGCAGGTTTAACCGTGACGTCCATATCGCGCCCTTCGGCGTAGGCCTGCCAGGCTTCCTGCTGGTCGGCCGTGCGGGAGGTCAACGTTAAGCGAGAAACGGAGCTGATACTGGCCAGCGCTTCGCCGCGAAAACCCAGGCTGATAATCGCTTCCAGATCGTCAAGGGAAGCAATTTTGCTGGTGGCATGACGCGCCAGCGCCAGCGCCAGCTCGTCCTTTTTGATGCCACAGCCGTTATCACGAATGCGGATGAGCTTAGCGCCCCCGCGTTCAATATCGATATCAATGCGGGTCGCCCCGGCATCAAGGCTGTTTTCCACTAGCTCTTTCACCACCGATGCAGGGCGTTCCACCACCTCACCGGCGGCGATTTGGTTCGCGAGCTGCGGCGGTAGAACCTGAATCGGCATGAACTCTCCTTAATTAGTCGCGGTCATCTCACCCGGCAGCGCGGCGCTCGCCGTCTGGGCTGCCCCACCCTGCGGCGCAGACTGAAGCGGATGCGCGTCAAAGTATTTACGCAGACCGTTGTAAATCGCTTCGGCAATTTGCTGCTGATAGCTATCGCTGCCCAGTAAACGCTCTTCACCGTGATTACTGATAAAGCCCGTCTCTACGAGGATCGACGGAATATCCGGGGAGCGCAGCACGCCGAGGCTTGCATGTTCCGGACGACGCTTATGCAGCGATCCGACGCTTTGCAGCTGGTTCAGTACGTTAGTGGCGACATCATACCCGACGCGCTGAGAATGACCGAACTGTAAATCCAGTACCGCCTGGCTGAGATACGGATCGGCCTGGCTGTTTGCCAGCACATCGCCCGCCCCGCCTAACAGTTCAGACTGCTTCTCGTGCTCTTCAAGCCAGTTCGCCATTTCACTGTTGGCGCGGCGGTTGGACAGCACCCAGACCGACGCGCCGGTGGCGTTACGGTTCGGCGCAGCATCCGCATGAATCGAGACCAGGAAGTTGGCGTTTTGCTTACGCGCCACATCCGAGCGTCCCATCACCGAAATGAAGTAATCTCCATCGCGGGTCATCACCCCTTTAAACATCGGATCGTCATTCAGAAGCGCACGCAGCTTACGGGCAATGGCGATGGTGACATTTTTCTCCCGCGTGCCGCCCGGGCCAATCGCGCCAGGATCTTGCCCGCCGTGTCCGGCATCGATGGCGATAATCACCTTATCGCCACTCACCGGCGTACGCCGCGCGCTAACCGCCGGACGCGTCACCGTGTTGCTGCTGGTCACCGCGGTAAGACGATCATTCTGTGATTTGAACGGATTACGGGCCGGCTCAGACGGTCTTGGGGTATAAACCGGCGCTTCCACGCGTTTTGCCACAACGGGTGCAGGCGGAGGCGGCGGCGGAACGTCAGCATTAATGGTAAAGACCACCGTATAATTCGCGCCATTTTGCTGCTTAACCGCCTTCGTTTTGCCTTTTTCGGTGAGATCGACCACAAGGCGCAGAGACTGCGCATCTTTCGGCGTTCCCGAACGGATGCTTTTCACCAGGTTGTTGCCGCTGAACTGGAGCGGCAGCCCCTGGATCACCCCGGACTGTTTAATATCGAGCGCCACGCTGCGGCTGTCGATTTGTGAGAAAGCATATTCAGGATCGCCCATAAAGCTGAACGTAATGCGGGCCTGGCTATCGCCGTTCGACACCTGAATATCCGAGAGGCTGGCCGCCCCGGCCTGCGCGCACAGCAGGACCGTGGCAGCAAACACCCAACCTTTAACGCGATTAATCATCCCGTTATCCCTACGCTCAACCGGCTAAACGCGCCAGTAAGGAACAGCCTGATGAGGAAACCGCACTGATGCGCGCCTCACGCCCTTGTGCCTGGTAATCTAAGTGAATTTCGACATCCGGGTCAGGCAGCACACCCGCACCTTGTTGCGGCCACTCCACCAGGCAAATGGCGTCGTTGGCAAAGTAATCGCGGATCCCCATAAATTCCAGCTCCTCCGGGTCCGCAAGACGATATAAATCAAAGTGGTACACCATGATATTTTCAAGCGTGTACGGTTCTACCAGCGTATAGGTCGGGCTTTTTACGTTCCCGTTATGGCCTAACGCCTGCAAAAAGCCACGGCTGAAGGTTGTTTTACCCGCGCCTAAATCTCCATACAGATAAATGACGGTCGCCCCCTGACAGGCCTGCGCCACGCGCGTGCCGAGATCTAAAGTGGCTTGTTCATCAGGTAAAGGAATCGCTCGATTAGTCATTTTCTACGTCAATCACATCCGGGTTAACAACACGCCGCAGCGTGCAAAAAAGATCGGTGGCCAGCATACCGCGCGTTCCATAACGAGCAGCCAGGCCGTCAGCCGCCGCACCGTGGGCCACGCAGCCGGCACAGGCTGCATCATAAAGGGGAAGTTTCTGTCCGAGCAATGCGCCAATGATGCCGGAAAGCACATCGCCCATGCCGCCGCTCGCCATGCCTGCATTACCGGCATCAATAATGCCCATGGCATCATCGCTGGCGATAACGGTCCCCGCCCCTTTCAAAACGGCAACACCTCCGTAACGTTTTACCAGACGTTGGGCAGAAAGTAAGCGATCGCTTTCAATTTCTGCCACGCTACAGTTAAGCAGCCGTGCGGCTTCGCCGGGGTGCGGCGTCAGAATGCGATTGTGACGCTTATCCGGATTTATTGCCAGAAGGTTAAGCGCGTCGGCATCCCATAACACCGGTTTACGAAAATTCTCGGCCTTTTGCAGGGCCTGTTTACCCCAGCTCTGTTGCCCAAGCCCCGGACCAATCACCACCACGTCCGCCCATTCCAGGCCCTCTTCAATCGCCTGCGGGGTAAGCTCGTGGACCATCAGCTCCGGCCGCGCAGTAATAATGGGGGGAATGTTTTCGCTGCGGGTCAGCACGCGCACTAATCCGGCGCCGCTGCGCAACGCGGCCTCTCCTGTCATACGAATCGCACCCGCCGTGCCATGCTCGCCACCAATAATCAGCAGTCGGCCATGGTCACCCTTATGGGAGGTGGGACGACGCGGCGGTAGCCACTGTGCAAGCTGAGACGCATCAAAGCGGGTGATGTGGGTATCCTGTCCCGCCAGCCAGTTTTCAAGCCCCAGGGCGTTGTGGTGTAACGTGCCCACGACATCCCGCGCTTTCCCGGTAAGCAGCCCCGGCTTCAGGGCGATAAAGGTCACGGTGTGCGCAGCCTCAATCGACACGCCCGGCGTCGCGCCGGTTTGCGCCATCAGGCCGGAGGGAATATCCAGCGCCACCACCGGTGCGGGGTGCGCGTTGGCGCGCGTAATCAGCGCGGCGACGTCATCGCGAGGCGCGCGCATCAGTCCCGTCCCCAGCAGACCATCCACAATCACGTCTACGTCATCGGGCCAGACGATATCAGGCGCATGGATAACGCCTCCCGCATTCAGCCAGGCTTCTCTCGCCATGCCTGCTTCTTCCGGTAGCGGCTTGTCGCTCTCCAGCGCCAGCAGGGTGACGCGCAGCCCCGCCGCTACGGCAAGGCGCGCCACCACGTAGCCGTCGCCACCGTTATTGCCATGACCGCACAGTATCAGGTAGTGCGAGGCATCCGGGTAAGCCGTACGCGCCACGTTAAATGCCGCCTCGCCTGCACGCTGCATCAGTTCGTAAAGGGTAATGCCCAGGCTGTCTGCGGCCTCTTTTTCGGCCCGACGAAGGTCATCCGCATGCCAGATGGAGTGTGGTATACTTGCGGGGTTTTTCTTCACAGTATGGTCCGTCATGTCACAGCCCCTCGATCTCAATGAATTAGCGCAAAAAATAAAACAGTGGGGTGCTGAACTGGGCTTCCAGAAGGTCGGTATTACTGACACCGATCTCTCTGCCAGCGAGCCTAAGCTACAGGCATGGCTGGATAAACAATACCACGGCGAAATGGAGTGGATGGCGCGTCACGGTATGATGCGTGCCCGCCCCCACGAGCTGTTGCCGGGTACGTTGCGCGTCATTAGCGTACGCATGAACTATCTGCCCGCTAACGCGGCCTTTGCGCGCACGCTAAAAAATCCCTCTCTGGGTTACGTCAGCCGGTACGCTCTGGGACGTGATTACCACAAACTTCTGCGCAACCGTCTAAAAAAGCTCGGGGAAACCATCCAGCAGCACTGTGTTTCGCTGAATTTTAGACCCTTTGTTGATTCTGCGCCTATTCTTGAGCGCCCGATCGCTGAAAAAGCAGGGCTTGGCTGGACAGGTAAGCACTCACTTATTTTAAGCCGCGACGCGGGGTCATTCTTTTTCCTGGGTGAGCTGCTGATTGATTTACCCCTGCCGGTAGACGGTCCGGTGGAAGAAGGCTGTGGCCGCTGCGTGGCCTGTATGACCATCTGCCCTACGGGCGCGATTGTTGAACCCTATACCGTTGATGCGCGCCGCTGTATCTCTTACCTCACTATCGAGCTGGAAGGCGCCATTCCAGAGGAATTTCGCCCGCTTATCGGCAACCGCATCTACGGCTGCGATGACTGCCAGCTGATTTGTCCGTGGAACCGCTATTCACAGCTGACGGACGAAGAAGACTTCAGCCCGCGTAAAGCGCTGCATGCGCCACAGCTTATTGAACTGTTCGCCTGGACCGAAGCCTGGTTCCTGAAGGTAACGGAAGGGTCCGCCATACGTCGTATCGGCCACCTGCGCTGGCTGCGTAATGTGGCCGTTGCGCTGGGTAATGCCCCGTGGGATGAAGCCAATCTTCAGGCGCTCGAAAGCCGCAGAGGTGAGCACCCACTTCTTGATGAGCACATAGAATGGGCGATTGCGCAGCAAATTGAGAAGCGAAATGCCGGCGTGGTTGAAGTTCAGTTACCGAAGAAACAGCGTCTGGTCAGGGTGATTGAAAAAGGGCTTACACGGGATGCGTGATATATTCACAGCCTGTGAATAAAAATAAAAAGTGAGGCGCCATAAGGCTTAGCAAACAGGTCAAGTGATCTCAATAACATTTTGAAATCAAAATTTCTTCATATAATACAGACGATTACGAAGATATTATTCACCTTGCTAACATTTTGTACAGACTGGTTTGATCGTGGTTTCTGTGGATAACTCTGTTTACAAGAGTATTTCAGATACAACAGAAAACGTCCCCAACGAAGCATTTCGCCGTGGATAGTTTGAATATGAAGAAGAATTTGGAGCGGGAAACGAGAC